>CAJFOG010000080.1 GCA_904395785.1 uncultured Eubacterium sp.
ACCACCCCAAGAAAATGTGGTGGCAGGGGTCGACCCCAAGTAAATCCAGTATATCTTTTTATGTAACGTCTAACATCTTATATGGTTATTATTTCCTTTCTATATCAAATATTTCTTTACCTTTTTAAGTAATAAAGGTATACTTTATTTAGAAAATTAAGAATTGGAGGAGAAATGATGTACGGTGTTGATGTAAGTGAACATAACGGAGATGTAAATTATGATTTATTAAGAAAAAATGGAAATGAGTTTGTGATTATTCGTGCAGGATATGGTTTTTCTTTAACACAGAAGGATAAGATGTTTGAAAGAAATTATGAATTGGCAAAAGCTTCTGGTCTTAAGGTAGGGATATATTGGTATTCTTATGCATTGAATGAACAACAAGCTGTACAAGAAGCGAAGGTATGTTTGGAATGTATAAAAAATAAGCAATTGGATGGACCTGTTTATTTTGATATGGAAGATGCGGATGGTTATAAAAGAAATCATGGTATGCCTTCTCATGATATGCTAGTTCGTATTTGTCATTCTTTTTGTGAAGTAATTGCACAAGCTGGCTATCATGTTGGAGTATATGCAAGTGAATCTTGGTTTTTGAATCAATTAAAAAATTTGTCAGGTGTATATCATCGTTGGGTAGCTAGCTGGGGTAGTAATAATGGTGAATTACAAGTAAAAAAAGTAGATTATCCAATACATCAATTTACTTCAGAATATCGATTACAAAATAAAAGGTTTGATCGTAATATTATATATAACGTTTTCATGATATTTCCATCTATGAAAGCAGCTACTATTTCTAGGAATGATATATTGGACATTGTTTATCAAGTATTCTTAGGAAAGTATGGAAATGCTCAGGAGAGAAAAGTTGCATTAGGTAATCGTTATGAAGAAATACAATCGTTTATTAATCATATATTTCAGGCTGATATTGAAATATTAGTACAAGAAACACTACAAGGTAAGTATGGAAATGATGATGTCAGAAGAGTAGTGTTAAATAGTAGATATGAGGAAGTTCAGAAAAGGATTAATAATGTGCATAATGTTTATACCATTCAGTCTGGAGATACGTTAACTTCTATTAGTCAAAAGTTTCAGATATCAATAGATGAATTGTTAAAATTAAATAGTTGGATTGAAAATAAGAATGTAATATTTCCTGGAAAACAACTTAAATTAAAATAGGAGGGAAGAATATGAGGAATTTAAGTGAAAATGCGAAAAAAATTAATGATGAAATAAAAGGGTTAGTATATGATCCGCTACAGGTTATGGCATTTCAAGGAGAAACTATTACAAAGTTTATTCCTAAAACAGGACTTATGGATAATGATCGTTTTGTAGTGGTAACGAAAACTAAACATGAGGTAAATGGAAAATATGATATTGCTGTTCCTAATGCTAGAAAAGATATTACATATCCAGGTGCATTGTTAATTGGGAATCAAAAATTAGTAGAAGGAGTTCCTGATCCATTGGTTGTTCGAAGACGACCAATGGAAATTACGATAGACCTTCCAGGATTAACTGAAAATAATCATGTAGAAGTAGAAAATCCAAATTATACAGGTGTTACGAAAGGCATGAATATTTTATTAAATAATTGGTTAAAAAATAAAGCAAATCAGTTTTCTATTTCAGCTAACATGTCTTATAAGAAAAGTATATTATATGATGAAAAATCAATGGCATTAACTTTTGGTTGTGATGTAGAGTATTTACAAAATAGACTAGGTATTGATTTTCAAGCTATTACAAAACAAGAAAGTTCAGCATACCTAATTCAGTTTAAACAAATTTATTATACTGTATCAGCTCAATTACCAGAATTTCCGGCAGATGTATTTGCGGATGATGTAACATGGGATGATATACGCATGAAAATTGATGCGAATAATCCTCCATGTTATGTACAAAATGTGCAGTATGGTAGAGAAGTATATTTATTACTTCAATCCTCTATGAGTTCATCTGATTTAAAAGCACATGTTGAAGGTAATTTAACATTATCAAACACAAAAATATCTTCGAATCAGTCTGCAGAAATGCAACAAATGAATAAAAATATTAATTGTACTATCATTACATTAGGTGGAAAGCCTGTTGTTGTGAATGGAAACTTACAACATGATCATATTATAGAAAAAGTGAATGAATTGATTCAGGAAAATGTAGTATTATCTGCAGATAATCCGGCTTTCCCTTTATCTTATACAGTAGCTTTTCTAAAAGATAATAAGATTGCGAGTATTCAAGGAAAAAGTGAATATATTACAAGTGAGGCAACTATTTTTAAAAGTGGAAAATTAAATTTA
>CAJFOG010000081.1 GCA_904395785.1 uncultured Eubacterium sp.
ATTTTTGATGATTCTTTTTCTGCATTAGACTTTAAAACAGATGCTATTTTACGTAAAGAATTAAAGAAAGAAACAAAAGATGCGATTGTGATGGTTGTTGCTCAACGTGTAAGTAGTATAATGGATGCAGATCAAATTATCGTTTTAAATGAAGGTGTTGTAGTTGGTAGTGGTAAGCATAAAGAATTACTACAAACTTGCCAAATTTATAAAGAGATTGCATTATCTCAATTAAGTGAGGAGGAATTAGCGTAATGATGAAAAAGTTAAAACATATGCAAATTGCCTTTTCTGGTTTAAGTCCATTTTTTGGGAAATATAAATGGCAGTTTGTGCTTGCGATAGTATTTATTATTCTTTCAAAAGTATCAATGGTAATTGCACCTGCAATAGAAGGTATGGTTACTTCCCAGTTATTTGAAGATGTCCAAAATGCACAAAGTTTAACAACAATTGTAGTAAGCTTTGATAAGATAACAAAAATCTTATTAGTATTAGCAGGTGTTTATTTTATTAAAACGGTTGCGGAATCAATTGTTGTGTTTTATGTTACGAATGCGATTCAAAATACGATGTGTGATTTACGTAATGCTTTACAAAATAAAGTTCGTAAATTACCAGTACAATACTTTGACTCTCATCAATTTGGTGACGTATTAAGTCGTATTACAAATGATGTTGATGCATTAAGTAATGCATTCCAACAAACATTTGTACAAATTATTGGTGGTATTTTTACAGTTGTATTTACATTTATTATGATGATTCGTTTAAATGTATTAATGACGTGCATTGCTTTTCTTATTATTCCAGGAATGCTGACGATTACCATATTAATTGTAAAACGTTCACAAAAACGTTTTGCAGCGCAACAGGACGCTTTAGGAAGTTTAAATAGTGCAATTACAGAAATGTATACAGGGTATCATGAAATTGTTCTTTTCAATAAGCAAAAGGATGCAATTGATCGATTTACATCTTTAAATGAAGATTTAAGAGTAAATGCATTTAAAGCACAATTTATTTCTAGTATTATTCAACCATTAAACTCTTTAGTAACGTATCTAGTAATTGGTGCAAATGCGTTAATTGGAACGATTCGTGTTATTGAAGGAAGTTTTGATCCAGGAGATTTACAAGCATTTATTCGTTATATTTGGTATGTGAATGATCCATTAACACAAATTTCTAGTTTATCTTCTCAAATTCAATCAGCATTTGCGGCGATGGGACGTATTGTAGAAATTTTAAATGAAGAAGAAGAAATCCCAGAAAAACAACCTGCTGAAAAAATTGAGTGTACAACTGGTAAAGTAACATTTGAACATGTACGTTTTGGATACCACGATGAATTATTAATGAAAGACTTAAATGTAACAGTGGAAAGTGGGCAAATGGTTGCGATTGTTGGTCCTACTGGTGCAGGAAAGACAACATTAATTAACTTATTACTTCGCTTTTATGATGTAAAAGGTGGAAGTATTAAGATTGATGGTGTAGATATTCGTTACATGAAACGTGGAGAGTTACGTTCAATGTTTGGTATGGTATTACAAGATACTTGGTTATTCCATGGAACAATATATGATAATTTGCGATATGGTCGCTTAGATGCAAGAAATGATGAGATTGTAGAGGCAGCAAAAATGGCGAATGTACATCACTTTATACGTACATTACCTGATGGATATAATAGCTATATTAATGAAGAAGGTAATAATATTTCTCAAGGTGAGAAACAGTTATTAACAATAGCAAGAGCTATCTTAAAAGATCCTCAAATTTTGATTTTAGATGAGGCAACATCATCTGTAGATACAAGATTAGAAAAAATGCTACAAGAAGCTATGCAAAGAATTATGAAAGGTCGTACAAGTTTTGTGATTGCACATCGTTTATCAACGATTCGTAATGCAGATTTAATATTAGTTATGAATCATGGTGATATTATTGAACAAGGTACGCATGATGAACTAATGGCAAAAAAAGGAGCATATGAAAAACTTTATAATTCACAGTTTGCCAATCAAGAATAAAGAAAGTAAAACAGGATGCTATGAATTGTAAAAAAACGTGCATTCTGTTTTTTTTTATGAATGTATTTGACTTTATGTAATTTATTGAAAATATCTATATAAATAAGGTATAATAAACAAGATTATAGGAGGTTTTTATAATGGAACATCTTTTAGAAATATATGAAAAAAATTATAAAAAAAGATTTACAAGAAGACAAAAAAGAGTTTTTGGAAAACAATTAATGCATGATATGGAGGAAGCAGGTTATCAAGGAAAACGCATAGATGATAAATTTTTGTTGTCAAGAGTAGAAAATTATGTTTTTGGTAGCTTAAAGACAGCCAAAAGAGTAATTATAGTACCATATGACACACCAGAGCGTAAGTTTTGGTTTCAATCACCATATTATCCATTCAATGGAACACGTACTACACAAAAATCAATGAAAGCAACATTTGTTCCATTCATTATCTTATATGTAATAATTTTATTAGGTTTATGGATAACAAATATGATAGCATCACCTTTATTAGGAAGTATAGTATCATTTATTATGTTTTTATTAGTATTATTTTTAATTTACTTTATGTTACATGGTATTGCGAACCCAAATAATGCAATACGTAACACAAGTTCTATATGCACTGCACTTTCTTTAGCTAAGCGTTTCAATAAAGATGAAAGAAGACAAACTGCATTTATTTTTACTGATCAAAATAAACGTAAGTTTTTAGGGTCACAAGCATGTATAAAATTATTTGAAGAAGCACATGTGAATCCATCTATTATCATACTAGATTGTGTAGGTGCACCGAATGATATATGGATTGGATGTCCTACACAATATCGTAAAATGGCAAATGAATTAATACAAAGTATAAAAAATAAAAAACAAAGACCAGAGATTATTAAAATGAATGAAGTAATGAAATTACAACATGCGTCACAATATTTTAAGCGATTTGTATTATTATGTGCAGGTAGTAAAGATGATGATCAAGAAGTTGTTGTATATAATACAAGTATGGCAAAAGATAAGCATGTATCAATGGATAATATGAAGAAAGTAGAAGAAATGCTATATACATATATCCATCAATTATAAGAAAGGAGAGATGGAATGATACGAAAGATATTTTCGTTATTACATAACAAAGGAATTATTGTAGGAGCTTTGATTTTATTTCAATTATTTATTTTCTTTGAAGTAATTTTACAATTAAGTGAATACTCATTTCAAATTTATATGTTTTTAATTGTTTTAAGTATTTTGATGAGTATTTATGTTGTTAACAAGAATGACAATCCAACATATAAGATGACTTGGATTTTTCTAATTATGGGATTTCCCGTATTTGGAGGGTTAATTTATTTGTTATTTGGAGGACAAAAGGTTCCTAAAGAACTTCAAAAGCGTGATAAAGAAGCTGTTGCGCTTTATCCTGAAATTTTATGGCAAAATAAAAAGATTATGGAGGAGTTGGCAAATGAAGATCCTACAGCGTTTAAACAGGCAAATTATTTATGGAATACAGCAGTATATCCAATATATAAGCGAACACAAACTAAATTTTTTCCAATAGGTGAGAAAAAGTTTGAGGCTATGATAGAAGAATTAAAGAAAGCAGAAAAATTTATCTTTATGGAATATTTTATCATTGCTCCTGGTATTATGTGGGATACTATTTTAAATATTTTAGTTAAGAAAGTAAAAGAAGGAGTAGAAGTTAGACTTCTATATGATGATGCTGGCTGTATTGCAACATTGCCTATAGATTATGTTCATACCCTAAAAAAATTAGGTGTGAAAGCAAAAGTGTTTAATCCAATTCGACCAAGATTAGCTATTCAAATGAATAATCGAGATCATCGTAAAATTTTAGTAATCGATGGAAAAGTAGGAATGACAGGTGGGATTAATCTTGCGGATGAATACATTAACAAAAAACAGCGGTTTGGACATTGGAAAGATAGTGCAGTTATGTTGAAAGGTGAGGCTGTATGGAATCTTACTATGATGTTTTTACAATTTTGGAATTATGATGAAGTAGAAAAAGATAATTTTTTTGATTATAAGGCTTCACACGATGTTTTTGATTATATTGAAGACGATGGTTATGTACAGCCATATAGTGATAGTCCAACAGATAATGAAAATGTTGGAGAGAATACGCATATTAATATGATCAATGGAGCAAATCAATATATTTATGCGACTACTCCTTATTTGGTATTAGATAATGAAATGAAAACATCTCTTATTTTAGCAGCAAAAAATGGAGTAGATGTCCGTATTTTAGTACCTCATATTCCAGATAAAAAGTATGTATTTTGCGTAACAAGATCGAATTATCGCTCATTAATAGAAGCAGGAGTAAAAATTTATGAATATTTACCTGGGTTTGTTCATAGTAAAACTTTTGTATCAGATGATAAAATTGCAGTAGTAGGGACAGTAAATATGGATTTTCGTTCTTATTATCTACACTATGAATGTGGTGTATGGTTTTATAAGAGTAAAGTGGTGATGGATGTGAAAAAAGATTATTTAGAAACGTTAAAAAAATCTCATTTAGTTACTTTAGAAGAATGTAAAAAAGTAAAATGGCCGATTCGTATTCTACGTTCAATATTAAATATATTTGCGCCGATGATGTAACAAAGTATTCACATAAATAATAAAAAAAGAACACATTTTACCAAAGTTTCGACAAACTTATACGATA
>CAJFOG010000082.1 GCA_904395785.1 uncultured Eubacterium sp.
CATCATTCTCCCTAATGATAATTCATACAATTTTCTATCCCCTTAAATAATCATAATTATTGGAAGAAGTCGGCATCCCCTTAGCCGGCTTTTTTCATATCTAGTATAAAAAAAGTAATGAAAAAATTTGTATTTCTTTGTTATTCGTTATAAAATAATAAAGTTAAAGGTGGAATTAAAATGAATCAAAAAGAAAAAATGATTAATATTGCGGTAATTGCACACGTCGATGCTGGAAAATCAACGCTTGTTGATGCCTTCCTTCGTCAAAGTGATGTATTTCGTAGTAATGAAGAAGTTATTGACTGTGTTATGGACAGTAACGATTTAGAAAGAGAACGTGGAATAACAATTTATTCCAAAAACTGTTCTGTTATTCATGACGGTGTAAAAATTAACATCGTAGATACGCCAGGACACGCTGACTTTTCTAGTGAAGTAGAACGTATTATTAAAACAGTAGATACTGTAATTTTATTAGTAGACTCTAGTGAAGGACCTATGCCTCAAACTCGATTTGTATTAAGTAAATCACTAGAAATGGGATTACGTCCTATTTTATTAATTAATAAGATTGATAAAAAAGATGCTCGTCCTCAAGAAGTTGTAGATGAAGTTTATGAGTTATTCTTAGACTTAAACGCAAATGATGAGCAATTAGACTTCCCTATTTTATATGGAATCGCAAAACAAGGAATTGTACAATATGATTTAGATACGCCAAGCGACTCTATTGAACCATTATTTAAAACAATCTTAAAACATTGTGAAGCATATCCAGATTTAGATGAAGAACCTTTACAAATGCAAATTAGTGCATTAGGATATGATGAGTATATCGGACGTTTAGGTATTGGTCGTATTTATCAAGGTGTTTTAAAGCCTCAAATGCAAGTTGTAGTATGCGACTCTTTTGGAAATCAACGCAATAAATCTACTAGTCAAATATTCGTATATCGTGGATTAAGTAGAATATCTGTTGATGAGGCTAGAAGTGGTGATATTGTCGTTGTAGCTGGAATTGCAGATATTTCTATTGGTGAAACGCTATGCGTGAAAGATCATATTCTTCCACTTGAAAGTATTCAAGTAGAAGAACCTACATTAAGTATGAACTTTATCGTTAATAAATCTCCATTTGCTGGTAAAAGTGGTAAATATGTAACTTCACGTAATTTAAAAGATCGTTTAGATAAAGAGTTAGAAGTAAATGTAGGTTTAAAAGTTGAACCTACGGATAGTGGTGATTGCTTCAAAGTAAGTGGTCGTGGTGAGTTACATATTTCTGTTTTATTGGAACAAATGCGAAGAGAAGGATATGAGATTGCGGTAAGTAAACCCGAAGTTATTTTACATCGTGATGAAAATGGAAATATTGTAGAACCTGTAGAAGAAGTAGTTGCATTAGCTCCAGAAGAATATAGTGGTACTATTATTAATAAATTAAACTTAAGAAAAGGTATAATGATTGACATGCAAGAAGAAAATGGCTATGTGCGTATTACTTATGATGCACCTACAAGAGGTTTGTTAGGATATCGTAGTGAATTTATTAACGATACTCGTGGTGAAGGTACACTGGTACGTCGTATCAAAGGATATACACCATATAAAGGTGAGATTACACAACGTGCAAATGGTGCCATGATTTCTACAGAAACTGGTACTGCTATGACATATGCACTATGGAACTTACAAGAAAGAGGAACTTTATTTATTACTCCTCAAACCGAAGTATATGAAGGTATGATTATCGGTGAATCTTCAAGAAATATGGATATGGATGTAAATCCATTAAAAAACAAAAAATTAACTTCTATTCGTTCTAGTGGTAGTGATGATGCAATGCGTTTAACACCTGCGAAAGAAATGACATTAGAAGAAGCATTAGAATGGATCAATGATGATGAACTTGTGGAAATTACTCCTGATTGTATTCGCCTACGTAAAAAAGGATTAAAACCACATGAACGTCGTCAATACTACCGTGATCGTGTTGTAGAAGAATAGATCTTATGTAAAGAGGATGTGATGAGTAAGAGATTTTTAAATTTCTCTGAAAGCCACACCTTTTTTATATTACATAATAATAATTTTCAACAATATTCCTATTCTTCAAACATGGTGAAAACGACTTTTTATCGAAAAATTTTTTTATGATTCAAATTGTAACTTTCCATCCTGTAGAAGGTTAATTTAATTTTTAGTTGGTTTTTTATTTTTCTTTTAACTTGGTGATTATAATACTTTCTTAAATACATTACTAATATAAATGCAAATAAAATAAAAGATAAATAAATTGAGAATGAAATAGAACCATCTTATGTGATAGGCACAAAGAATATGTTACCTACAACATTTAATTTTCATTCTAAACCTTTCAAAAGAAAAAAATTGATTTAAATAAATTACAGAAAGTGGAAATTTTGAATTAGCATGTTTAGAGTTAAATAGAAATTCAATATTATTTTCTCTATCATTGATACCTGTAGAAAAGCAACTGTTGTAGAAAAAAGTTTGTAAAATTTACAGAATATGGTGGTCATCAGTTATTAATTGAATATCAAGTGGGATAGAAATATAGTTCATTTTATATATGAAGATATATCTTCAGTTTCTTACTTTCATCATTCCAAAATAATAAATTTTGCTAAAAAGTATTAGAATTACTATGTAATCATATTGAAAATTCACATCAACAGTTAGTAAATAAATCACCTTACTCTATGATACAAAACCTACAAAAAACATCTAAAAATGGAGAGGAAATATATTAAAAATAATATAAGCTAAGCCATAATTCAATTAATCGAATCGCAGCTTAGCTATTTTATGAATTTTACATCTCTTTTTATAAGTGTCACATCACCTTTTTATATACTCTCTAATAAGGCAATTAACTTATCTGCATGTTTTTTTGCTTTGTTCTGTATTAATAAACATTTTTCATCATCATGATGATCATGATAAGATACCCCACCTGTATACACATACCCACCAAAATGCATACCGCATAATTTACATGTTGCTTGAATTGGAGCTAAAAACTCATCTATACGAAATTGATTCATACCATCATATACTTCTTCTTTAGCACCACTTGTAAAAGAAGCAATCAATATCTTATTTTGTAATTTATCTCCACGTGATCCATGAGAAAAGCCATGTGATAATATTTGTTCAAAATATCGAACCAATAATGATGGCATACTATACCAAAATAGTGGATATTGGATAATAATAATATCCGCAGTTACTAATCTTTCTTGTTCCTTTAATACATTAATCTCATAGTTAGGATATAACATATCCAATCGAACAATTTCTACATCCTCTATTTTATGTTGAAGCTCCTTCATAATCCACTGATTCGCTATGGAATCATCTAAATTTGGATGTCCAGAAATCAGAACTATGTTACTCATTTTATTCCTCCCATCACTTTACTATATGCACTAATGTTAAAAAAATGATGATATTCTCATCATTTTTTTATTTATATATCATTTATAATATCCACTACTTGCTTGATAAGTTAAATATGCCCCCAACAAATTTGCATCATTATGATAACTACAAACTTTAACTATTGGTTTTCTAAATACATAGGCTTTCTCTTTTATAATATCAATGTATTTCATGATACCTTCATAAAATAATGGATCAAGACTAATACCTCCACCGATACATATACAATCAGGATTATACAAACAGTCAATATTATAACACCATTTCGCTACTACTTCAAACCATTCATCTACTACTTCAACTGCATCTTTATCTTGTTGTCTATATAGACGCATCATATCTTCTCCTGTAATCGTATCATCACATTTTCGATCTTGTAATCTTTTTACTGTAGTTAAAGTAGAGTAAGCACTTGCTAAACTTGTATAATCTTGCGCATTCATATTACAAAAAATTGGACTAAATTCTCCTGCAATTATTTGTTTACCATATAATAATTTACCATCAAGAATAACACCACCACCAATACCAGAACCAAAGATTATTGATACTAAAGAATCACATCCTTTTCCAGCACCTAATTTATATTCACACAATGTTGCTGATCTTGCGTCATTTTCTACAGTAACTTTGATATTATTGCATCGTTTAGACAATTCTTCTACAATATGAAATCCATTTAAGTAAACTAACATTCCTGCTGTTTTCATATAACCTTGTTGAACATCTATCGCTCCTGGTGCACTAATTGCTATCCCCTCTATCTCATGCTGAAATATTTTATATATGTCACATAGTGTATCTAAAAAATGTTCTTTATTTTCATATGGAGTACTTACTTTTCCTTGACAAGTTAATTGATAAGATGTATCAATTAATCCATATTTAATAAATGTCCCTCCAATATCAATTACTAAAACTTTTTTCATCATATTATTCCTTCTTTATCTTTCTATATTTCGCCGGCGTAGTACCGTATTCTTTTTTGAACTGCATAATAAAAGAGCGTTCACTAGAAAAGCCACTTTCAAGCGCTATTTCTATAATCGTTTTATTTGTTGTTTTTAGTAGCAAATTGGCTTTATCTAATCTTAATCTAGTAAGATAGGATAAGAAGGTAGTACTCATATTTTTTTTAAACATAAATGAAATATGTTGTGTTGTATAGTGAAAATAAGTTGCTACATCATAAAGCTGTAATTGTTGTTGATAATGTTGCCCTATATAAAACAATATATTTTCAAAAATATCATGTTCATAATAACTATCATAATATCCAATGTTTTCAATACATGACGCTATTAAATTCAATAAATTTGATTTATACCTTAATGAAGATACAATATCATCATGTTTCATATATTTGATAATATTTTGAAGATTCATTAATATAGATTCATTATCTTTAATTTTTACCACTTGATTTACTATATAATTAGGATTCATAAACTGTGTAACAAATCCAATATTTACATGAAAACATTGATATCTATACGCACCTTTAGCACCAATGATTTTATGCAATGCTCTTGAACCAATCACCATTACTTCATTAGGATTTACTTCGAACACTCCTAATGTAGTTTCTACTGTCATAGAACCTTCAATAATATACGTGATTTCTATCCATTCATGCCAATGTAAATCATAAATAGCCTCTTTTGAATTGCTTCCACTTGCATCAATAAACAAGCAAAATTTATGAATATCACTTTCTCTTATAATACTATTTTCTAAATCTTCATATTCACTATCAAATACTACCTTCATATTATCACCACTTTAAGTATAATATATTTTAAATATTAGATAAATCCTCTCCATTGCTTTCTATTACTTTTTTATACCACTCAAATGATTTTTTCTTAATTCTTCTACAACTACCCTTACCCTCATCATCCATATCAACATATACAAAACCGTATCGTTTTTTCATTTCTCCTGTACCTGCTGATACTAAATCAATACATCCCCATGGTGTATATCCCCATAATTCCACACCGTCATATTCTACCGCTACTTTCATTTGTTCAATATGTTTTCTTAAGTATTCAATACGATAATCATCTTGAATCGTTTGATCTGGCTCTATCTTGTCAATTGCTCCTAATCCATTTTCTACTATCATTAAAGGTAACTGATATTTATCATATAATTTATTTAGTACAATACGAAGACCAATAGGGTCAATTGGCCAACCCCACTGTGATTCTTCTAAATATGGATTTTTTACTCCTCCTAATTGATTTCCTTTAGATTGATCTTTATTTTCTTTTGTACTAATTACAAGAGAATTATAATAACTAAATGATATAAAATCTACAACTCCATCCAATAATATTTGATTATCATCTTCATGTTTTTCTAACGTAATACCTAATCTTTCTAATTCTTTTACTTTATAAGATGGATAATATCCTCTACACTGCACATCATAATAAAAGTCTTTAAACGCTCTAGATTGTATCATTTCTTCTAAAGTATCTTTAGGATTACAAGTTTCTGGATAAAAATGAATATTTGCTATCATTAAACCAATTTTAAAATCTGGATTAATTTCATGTGCCATTTTTACCGCTTTAGCACTAGCTAGTAAGACATGATATATAGCTTGTTCTTGACGTTTTCGATCAGAAGCATTACGTACACCTAATGTAGTAAAATCTCTTAGAAAATTTATTTCATTAAATGTTAACCAATATTTCACTTTGTCTTTATATCTAGTAAAAATTGTTTCACAATATTTCATAAAATATTCAACTGTTTTTCTATCTAACCATCCATCAATACTATGTGCTAAATGTAATGGTATATCAAAATGGTTAATTGTTACTAATGGTTCAATACCATATGCTAAACATTCATCAAATATTTTATCATAAAATACTAATCCTTCTTCATTGGCTGTAAGATCATCTCCATTAGGAAAAATTCTTGTCCAATTAATTGACATTCTAAACGTTTTAAATCCCATTTCTGCCATTAACGCAATATCTTCTTGATAATGATGATAAAAATCCGTAGCATTATGACTAGGATAATACATCTTTTCATCTATCACTGCATGTGCGCCAATCTCAACATCTGCAAATCTTGAAATATATTTTCTTGTACCATCTTTTGTTTCAATCATAATTCGTCTTGGAGTATGCATATCACCTCCAGTAATAACATCTGCACTTGCTAAACCTTTTCCTCCACTCAAATATCCCCCTTCATATTGATTTGCAGCAGTTGCACCACCCCATAAAAAATTTTTTGGAAAACTCATAATATCACCTATACCTTTCTTCCACTATCTTTATATGCATCAACTCTAGTTAACCAGTCTAAAAATGCTTCTATACTAATATCCCAAAATCTCCATTCATGTTCATATCCTTGCTTCGATACCCATGTATGTTCAATATTTAATTCTTCTAATCTTTTATTTAATGTAACGCTTTGTTCATATATGAAATCTTGATCTCCACAAGTAATAAATATTTGTTGATTTCCTTGATAATTAGTTAAGATATCTAAAATTTTAATAGGATTATTTTCCATTTCTATCGCAGGAGAAAACGCACCAATACCCGCATATAAATCTGGTCTAGATAGTCCATGATAAAGTGCACCAAATC
>CAJFOG010000083.1 GCA_904395785.1 uncultured Eubacterium sp.
ATAAGCTTCACCATCTGCCATTAAAGGCGTGATATCTCTGAACAAAATTCCTTCTTTAGGGAAATCTTGAATATCCGCTATATAATCTTTATAATTCATGAATAAGCCTCCTAGTAATAACATATTCATTATATCAAATTTTTATATAAAAATCACCTATTAATGTGCATCTACCACAAAAATATTCACTTTTTTTCTTCCCATAAAACTTTGTACTCTTAAATTCCCAATAAAAGATAGCGAAGTTTTATTCACCAATTGATCTAATACTTGTCCACAATGAAAATACATGGCATCCGCATGATCACTAATAGCCCATTTTGCATGAAGTCCCTGTTTTAGTTTTTTACATTCTGATACACTTGTATTTGTTACGTAAAATAATGGTTCTTCAAATCCTTGTCCAAATGGAGCCAATTGATGTAAACTTTGTACTTCAGCTAAACTCATTTCTGATAAATCAATAGGAATCACTTTATAAGTCTGCTCTGCCTTTAAAGTTATATGTTTCATTTTATCATTCACAAAATCTTGTACTAATTGTTTATGCTCAGCTAAAAAGCCTATCCCAGCAGCAGCTTTATGCCCACCATAACTTTGTAAAGCATGTTTACATTCATCAAAAAATGTTGTTAAATCTAATAAACCTGCACTTCGAATACTTCCCTTATAATGTTCTTTATTTTTCGCCACAACCATAACTGGCTGCTTTCTTTCTTCTGCAAGTTTCCCTGCAACAAGTCCTACCATTCCTTCATGAAAAGAATCATCAAATAGTAATTGAAATCCATATTCTTCTTTTACTAGACTTTTAGCAGTTTTCACCATATCTTCACTCATTTGTTTACGTTTCTCATTCAATGCACTTATTTGATTTGCTATTTGCTTTATATCTTGTGCATTTCGCATCAATAAATAACGTACAGTATTATTCGCATTTGCCATATCTGCTAATCTACCAGTTACATTTATTTTCGGCACAACTTGAAATGCAATTGTCATTTCATCCCATTGTGGATAGCGATCATTTGCCAAATACTGGATTGGTAAACACACACCTTCTTTTAAATATTGAATACCAAGTTTTACAATTGCTCTTGTTTCTTTTTTTAATTCCATAACATCTGCAATTGCTGCAACACATGCCAATACAACATGTTCTTTACACTCACCAATTAATGCTCTAGAAACTTCTAACGCAACACCAGCCCCACTTAAATATTGAAATTCATCCCCCATATGAACAGGATGCAATAAGGCAAAACAATCTAACGTATTTTCTAATGCATGATGATCTGTCACAATCACATCTAGCCCTAACTCTTTTGCTTTTTCTAACGCTGATAATGCTTTCACCCCATTATCTACCGTAATTAATAAACGATATCCTTTTTCATATGCCATTTCTACTGTATGTGCATGTAGCCCATATCCTTCTTTAAAACGATTTGGAATATAAAATCCACATGTAACTCCATACCGTCGTAATGCATCTACCATAATTGTTGTAGAACAAATCCCATCCGCATCATAATCTCCACAAACTAATACTTTTTCTTGTGAAACCTTGGCTTGATAAATACGATCAACGACCTCTTTCATACCATATGCAGAAAAAGGGTTCGCTAATCGTGCAGGTTTTAATATCTCATATATTTCATGATCTGATAATCCCTTTGCAGAAAGAACTTTTGCGCATAATTTACTCACTTGAAATTCACGCATGATTTCTTCTGTTCGATCAAACGATAATGTTTCTATTTTCATAAATATCACCTAATATTATTTTATCATAAATCATATATTTATACGAAAGAGTATGCCTAAATAAAAATGCCAAAAGAAATACTTTTGACATTATTCTAAAACAAATCTTCAAAATCTTGAATCTTCGCACTCATTTTTGTCATCGCCTGCATAGATAAACTAGCTACAACATCATTCGCATGTAAGTTCATAATTTCATTTACTGCTTCATGAATACTTAATGGCATTTGTAATTTCCATTGATGCATCAATGTACTTTCCACATGCTCATACGTTAAGGAAGACAATTGCGTACGCTTCATTTGATTTAACTTTAACGCTATCGCAAGTTTTATATATTTATCTTGGAATAACTGCTGTTCTTGCATAAACATCCTCCTTACTTGTATGTAATATTTTACTATAACATATCATATTAAGCAATGAATTTCCTACAAAACTTTCATGAAATCTTACATACTTCTGATATTTTAAAACATTGCTATATGCGAATATTACACAATACATTCACTATATCAAGACATTATACTACTACATAAACAAACACTTATGCATGAACATTACTTACTCTTCATATAGTTACATTGTATATTGGGAGGTTATTTATGAAAAAAAAACTTATAGCATCTACGTTTATCTTAGTCGCTATTTCATTTATCGCAAAAATTTTATCTTTTTTAGTACGTATTTTATTAGCTCGCAAACTATCAAGTGATGCAATGAATTACTATACACTTGCAGCACCTACGATGGTATTTTGTATTACTTTAGCCCAAATGGGAATTCCTGGTGCTTTATCAAAAGTTGTTGCGCAAAGCAATAATACAAAAAAGCCACTCGTTGTTTCTATATTTTTATCTCTTGCGAATAATATATGCTTATGCATCATTTATGCATTATGCATCCCTTTTCTTGCACAATATGTTTTAAAACAAAAAGAACTTACTCCTATTTTATATGCAATATTACCACTAATTCCATTAGTTAGCATTTCTGGAATTTTAAAAGGCTATTTACTAGGCATTCAAAAGCATATTAGCGCAAATGTTTGTCAATTATTTGAAGAAGTATCAAGAATATTATTTTTATACCTCATGTTTGTATCCTATCCTTATATGGATGTTATGACAATGGCAAAAGTTGCAATGTATTCTATTAGCGTTGGAGAAGCATGTAGTTGTTTATATATGTTATATACATTAAATATACCAATGAAAACGATTAAACAACTTCCTGCATCCTTTCAACAACTACAACGCCAACAACTTTATGAAATTTTATCTGTAAGTCTTCCTATCACAGGAAGTCGCTTTATTGGATCATTAACATATTTTTTAGAACCAATTATTATGGTAATAGGTTTAACAAGTTTACAGGCTGATGAAATGGTACAAGCCTACGGTCAACTAAATGCATATATACTACCAATTATTACAATGCCTAGTTTTCTTACAATTACCTTAAGTAACTTTTTACTTCCTTCATTTACGTATCATTATACAAGAAAACGCTACAAGCATGCCCAAAAACTATTTACGACTATTTTATTTACTTGTTTTCTTGTCGGTATGGGATTTAGTGCATTATGCTTTTTATACCCTGAACAACTTATGCAAATATTTTACCATAAGACACAAGGGGCGATATTACTAAAACAATTAGCTATTCCATTTTCATTATATTCATTACAACCTGTCTTAAGTAGTATGTTACATGCACTTTCATTAAGTAAACAAAGTGTAATGGATACCTTCATAGGTTCTATTACACGATTAACTATTTTATTTTTATTCGCATCTTCTATGCAATCAAGCATATTACCTATTGCCTTAACAATTGGAATGTTAGTAACAACGATTATGCATGCGATTCGATTAAGTGTCGCATTACAACACAATACTTAGTCTTTTTCTTTTTTTACTAAATACAGACCATTTTTTTGACACAAGCATAAAAACACATCTTCAATACGTTCTACTCCTTGTAGACGAATTTGTGATAACACCCAATCTTCATCTTTTTCTATTGCTTGTAATGTTCGATAATTAATTTTCCCATCACTAATTAAAGGAGAAGGATGTAATACTTTACAATTTTTTTTCGGAAGTACACTTAATGTCCCATTATTTTCTAATATTGCAAATGCTACTTCATCTGGTGAACATAGATCTTTACTCCTAATTTGACTCATCAAATCGTCAATATTATAACGTTCTTTTCTCATACGATCTTGATAAATATAACCGTTTTTTACTAAAATAATACTTCTTCCATCAAAAATATCTCTGATTCGTTTACTTTTTAATAATAACCATGAAATGACAATCTGAATTAGTGCCAATGTGAAAATTGGCACAAGAGATTTCATTATATTTTCTTCTACTTGACTAATAGATATTGCCAACAATTCACTCATTACTAAATAAATTACAATATCAAATACTGATAATTCCCCTACTTCACGTTTCCCCATCACGCGCAATGCTATGATAATCACAAAATAAACAACAAAACATTTCCATATCAACGTAAGATATTCTTCCATAAAATACACTCCTTTTCGCATACTTTGACAAATAAAAACATACAGTACAATGAGGTGAAAAAATGCAATTTGAATATAAAGCTTATGGTTATAGTACTTTATCTTTCGTTATCGCAACATTCCTATTTTCTCTTCTTTCTTCACTTTTATACTATTTTTCAATCATTTCTATTCATACACATACATGGTTGTGTTTTATCTTAGGTTGTGTTAGTTATTGTCTAGCTGGTGGTGTATTAGGAAAATGCATAACAAAAAGAGCAATGTTACATGCTCTTCCTATTAGTGTATTGTTATTTATTTTATCTTTACTTTTGGGTAATCATGATCTAATTGCTTACTTACTACGTATCTTGCATATAGTGTTATTTATAACTTCATGCATGGTACTGTATATGAAGAAAAGTAATTAGTCTTGGGAAAATAAACCTTCAGAAATATCAAATCCTAGATGACGATATGCTTTTTCTGTGACGATTCTTCCTCTTGGTGTACGGTTGATAAATCCTATTTGTAGTAAATATGGTTCATATACATCTTCTAGTGTCATTGCTTCTTCACCAATACTGCTAGCAAGTGCCTCTAATCCAACTGGTCCACCCTTAAAGCGTTCTATGATACCTTTTAAATATTTATGATCGACTCTATCTAAACCTAAATGATCTACTTTTAATTTATCCAAAGCCATAGAAGCAATATCTTTACTAATAACACCATCATTCATAACTTGCGCAAAATCTCTTACTCTTCGAAACAAACGATTCGCAATACGTGGTGTTCCGCGAGATCGCAATGCAATTTCTAAAACTGCTTCTTCTTCAATTTCTGTATCCATAACTCGGGCTGTACGCATAATAATTTGCTGCAGCTCTTGTAGTGTATAAAACTCTAATTGTGATACAATCCCAAAACGATCACGCAATGGTGCAGTTAAATCACCTGCACGTGTTGTTGCCCCAACTAAAGTAAAAGGTGGAAGATCTAATCGGATAGCACGCGTAGCAGCATCTTTTCCAATCACAATATCAATACAGTAATCTTCCATTGCAGGATATAAAATTTCTTCAATTTGTTTAGGAAGTCGATGAATCTCATCAATGAACAATACATCTCCTGCTTCTAGTGTAGACAAGATGGCAGCCAAATCTCCACTTTTTTCAATAGATGGACCACTTGTCGTCTTTAAATTCCCATTCATTTCATTCGCCAATATATAAGAAAGTGTCGTTTTTCCTAAACCAGGAGGACCATAAAGTAATACATGATCCAAAGCTTCACTTCTTTGTTTCGCCGCTTCAATAAAAATCGCAAGATTTTCTTTTAATTGTGATTGCCCAATATATTCACGTAAACTTTGCGGACGTAGTGTATCTTCTTCATCATGAACTAATGTTTCACTTGACATCATACGATCCATAAATTACACCCCTTTTCTTTTTGCTAAAATAGTTAATGCTTGGCGAATGTATTGATCGGTTGTTTTTCCTTCCATTTCAGATAGTTCTTTTTTTACACTCATAATTTCTGTTGTTTTATAACCTAATGCTTTTAATGCTTCTAATGCTTCTTGTAATTCTTGATTACCAACTGGTACATCAACGCTATCTTGCGCAACTAATTTACCTTTTAAATCTAATACGATTTGACTAGCAGTACGTGCACCAATTCCAGGTAATGTTTTTAATTTTTTCACATCATCTTGTTCAATCGCAAGAATCATTTCATTTGCAGAACAAACTGCTAACATACCTAAAGCAGTTTTAGGCCCTACACCTTTTACACTAATTAAACGTAAAAATAAATCATGTTCTTCCATAGAAAGAAAACCAAACAATGTAATCGCATCTTCTCTTACATGTTGATATGTATATAATATAGTTTCTTCTTGTAATTTTACAGCTTGTGGATTGGCAACATATACACGATATCCCATTCCTTGATTTTCAATAATAACAGAATCATTACAAAAGCTATGAATGACTCCTTTAATAAATGCTATCATATTATCACCTTATATTATTTTACCACGAGATACCATTGAAAAAAAGGCCATCTCGTGTTTATTTATCTTTTAAATGTAATACAACAGGACAATGATCACTTCCATATACATCATTTAAAATTTCTGCTTCCTCAATATGATCTTTTAAACATTCTGATACTAAAAAGTAATCAATTCTCCATCCTGCATTACGCTCTCTTGCTTTAAAGCGATAGCTCCACCAAGAATACTTCACTTCTTCTGGATATAAATAACGGAACGTATCAATAAATCCAGCTTGTAATGTTTCTTT
Source organism: uncultured Eubacterium sp. (assembly GCA_904395785.1). Classification (GTDB taxonomy): domain Bacteria; phylum Bacillota_I; class Bacilli_A; order Erysipelotrichales; family Erysipelotrichaceae; genus Amedibacterium. The sequence continues at coordinate 6,607 of CAJFOG010000083.1, forward strand.
AAAACTTACACGTTCTTCATCAGTAAATCCTGCATTTCTTTTATTAGATTTTGGATTTTTAATATCAATTTCTTCATTTGCTACGTTTAAATCCCCACAAACTACAACTGGTTTTTTCTTTTCTAAATCTTTAATGAATGCTCTAAACACTTTATCCCATTCCATACGATATTCTAGTCTTTTTAATCCATCTCCTGAATTTGGTGTATATACAGTCAATAAATAAAAATCATCAAACTCACATGTAATGACACGTCCTTCATGATCATGTTCTTCAATACCAATTCCATATGTTACTGATAAAGGCTCTTTTTTCGTAAACACCATTGTTCCACTATAACCTTTTTTCTCAGCACTATACATATACTGATAATACCCTTCAGAAAGTATTTCAGCTTGATCTGGTTGCATCTTTGTCTCTTGTAGACAAAATACATCAGCATCTATTTCTTTAAATGACTCGTAAAACCCTTTTGTAATACAAGCTCTTAATCCATTTACATTCCACGATACTAATTTCATGATAACTCCTCCTATAGATACTGTATATCATACAAGATTTTTTACTATTTTAAAAGATTTACGCAATATAATTTTTACAATTGTATATTCCTCTTGACAAATAAAATAACTATGATTTTATTCATAATATGATAGTAATTCTTCTAAAGAAATATGAACATTCTTCTTCTGTAACAAATCTTTTCTTTTATAATAAAGTTTTTTAATTAACTCCTTTGCATTCTCACCATAGTGTATCTCATTATGACAATGACTACAAAGAGATACTATATTTTCTTCAATATCTATAGAATATTCAAATAAGATTTGCTTCGACATTGGAATTAAATGATGAGCTTCCATATAAGGTAAACTATCAATTTTTCTTTTAAAAGATTTATGTTCTTGATTTATTTCACATTGGAAATTAGCATAAGATAAAGCATTAATTGCTTTTTGTTTATCTCGTTTATAAACTAATGTACCTTTTGTGTTTATAGGATCATTTCTTAAACTACATTCATCAGAATATTTAAAGTTTTTGATTAATTTAATTTCTTGAAGTATTTCTCTATTCAATTGATCATCTTCAATTAAATTTTCTGTTTCCAATTGTTTTTTATGTATTTCATCATATAAATTATCAGATAATAATATTTTAAAGCCTTCTTTCGTTGTAATTAACTCATCTAAATTATATATTTTAGCATTCTGATAATTCTTATCCACTTGAAAATCTGGATATAATGAATGATATTCTTCAAAAATATAAAACCTATATGGAATATTTTCTTGATCAAAACCAAAAGTCTCTTTCCTTTCCATTACATATGCGTATAATTGTTCATATTCTTTTTTAGTTAGTTTATTTTTCATACTTTCTAAATTATTTAATAAACATTCTTCTATTTGATGAATTTTATATATCTTTTTAATTGTTCCTTTTATTCTAAATGCTATAAATGGTGTTTTTTTCTTAGGATATCCCCTTTTAACAGGATGTGCATGTATTTTATATTTTTCTATAATATCTTCTGTACCATTAATTGGAAATGTCATAACAAATCTTGGACCAACAAGCTCTAACTCTTCCATAGCTTGAGCTAATTCATCGCGTAATACCCAACTAAATTTTCCTTTATTGCTAGGCAAATTATTAAGTTTTTCATTTGAATAAAATGGAATATTCCAAGATCTATCTGTTCCTGTATCACTACGAATCTGTTCTTCAAATTGAATTTTATTAAGTTTTCTTATTCTATCTTTAAATTCCCCTACTCTTAAATTTATTCCTTTTATATTGTTTTTTTGTTCTAGTTCTTTACAAAAAACTGTTTTATCAGGTGAGTAATAAACTTCTGCTAAAACATGATTAATAAAATCAAATCCATTTTGATTATACTCTATTTCATTTTTTAAAATTATTTTCCAATCTTCTACGGAAGTAATTCTAGGTTTATTAAGCTCATAGTACTCTTTATCCTCATAAGTTTCTTCATAGTAAATTTTTGTATTCATACGTCTCACTCCTCATATGTCCATAAACAATAATACTTGTAAAATCATTATACTAATACATAAAAACATTTACTAGAATTTTTTAAATTTCATACTTTATTGCAATGTTTACATTTATAAAAATCAAGATAGAAAACATGACTATGCCTAGTTTAAATACGAATGATTTCTAAACAAACATGATTCTTATTACGAAAAATAATTCAAGGTTTATCAAATAAAAAAAAAGCAAGCAAATATGCTCACTCTTTCAACATTATTCCATAAATTCAAATTCAATGTTACAAATAACTACCGTATCTCCATCTTGACAACCTGCATCACGTAGTGCTTGATCAATACCCATTTTACGCATTTTTCTCGCAAAACGCATGAAGTCTTCTTCATTATCAAGTTTACTCATTTTGAATGAGCGTTCTAATTCTTCTCCAGTAAGTTCCCATTGTCCATTACCTAAGTTATGTACTTCATATGGTGCTTTTTCTGGCTCAAATTTATATAAGACTCCTTCTGCATTCTCATCAACTTCCGCATCATTGTATAGAGGGAATTGTGGTGTAGTTTCTAATAAATCTGCTGCTTTATATAAAACTGGGTCTAATCCTTCCGCAATGATTGTTGTTGTTTCAAATACTTCTACATCAGGGTAAGCTTCTTTAAAACGCTTTAAGTTTTCTTCTGCTTGTTCTAAGTCCATTTTATTCGCTAAAACAATTTGAGGACGCTCCATTAAACGATATGCATAACTTGCTAATTCTTCATTAATTATACGATAATCTTCTACAGGATCTCTTCCATCATTACTTCCCATGTCTACCACATGGATAATGACACGACAACGTTCAATATGACGTAAGAATTGGTGTCCTAACCCTTTTCCTTCGCTCGCACCTTGGATTAACCCTGGTAAGTCCGCCATAATAAAACTTCTACCATCTGGCACTTGAACCATTCCTAAATTAGGTGCTATTGTCGTAAAATGATATTCTGCAATTTCTGGTCTTGCTTTCGATACTACAGATAATAACGTTGATTTTCCTACTGAAGGAAATCCTACTAATCCTACATCCGCAAGTACTTTTAATTCTACTTGAATATCAAACTCTTCACCTGGTGCTCCTAATTCACTATATTGTGGTGCTGTATTTTTACTTGATTTAAAGTGGAAGTTACCTCTTCCCTTTTTACCACCACGCGCAATAATTTCTTTTTGATCTTTTCTTGTAAGGTCTGCGATAATTCTACCAGTTTTCGCATCCTTTACAATTGTTCCTAAAGGAACTTTTACGATACAATCTGCACCACGTGCCCCATGCATTTTTTTAGGTTTTCCTTTTCCACCTGGTTCCGCACATATTTTTTGATTATAACGAAGATCTAATAATGTTGTTTTCCCTTCATCTACCATAAAAACAACATTACCACCATCTCCACCATCTCCACCACTTGGACCCCCAAATGCAACATATTTTTCTCTACGGAAAGCAACGATACCGTCTCCACCTTTTCCTGCTTTCACATGAACTTTTACACGATCTACAAACATATAGTTACACCTCCATTCACAAAACAAAATCCCCTTTGCGGGGATTTCTCATTAAGCCTGTGGGTAAACAGATACTTTTTTCTTGTTTTTACCTAAACGTTCAAACTTAACAACACCATTTACTAATGCAAATAATGTATCATCTCCACCTCTTCCAACGTTAGTTCCTGGGTGAATTTTAGTTCCACGTTGACGGTAAATAATTGAACCTGCGTGGCAGAACTGTCCATCAGCAAGTTTTGCACCAAGACGTTTTGATTCGGAGTCACGACCGTTCTTAGTAGAACCTACCCCTTTCTTAGATGCAAACAACTGAATATCTAATACGAATTTCATACTCACACCTCCTGATCTTTTATTTTAATATATGAGTTATAATTGTTTTCCAGAGTTTTTAATTGAATCAGCATAGCTTCTAATAATAACTGTGCTTGTTCATTTCTCTGTTTTAAACGAATTTCAACGTATGCACTTCGCATTGTAAAGTCGCATACATCAGGAATTAATTGGTCTAACGCATTCATCATTCCAACAGATATTGAACTCACACCAGCACATACAAGATCAAATCCTACATCCGCATAACCAGCATGATCTTGAATCACAATACGCTGAATGAAATAATCTTTACGCTCTACCTTAACCTTTACCATATTAAGCCTCGATAGATTCGATAGTTAATTTAGTGTAAGGTTGACGGTGTCCTTGTTTACGGTGAGAGCTACCTTTTTTCGCTTTGTATTTGTAAACGATGATTTTTTTAGCTTTCCCTTGTTTTTCAACTTTAGCGTTAACTTTTACACCTTTTACATATGGAGTACCTACACGAAGAGAACGGTTGCAGTAAGCTACTACTTTGTCAAATACTACTGTTTCTCCTTCTGCTACATCCAATTTTTCAACGAAGATTGTTGAACCTTCTTCTACACGGATTTGTTTTCCACCAGTTTCAATAATTGCGTACATAATCGCACCTCCTTCTTAATTTCAGACTCGCCAAGTAAGGTGATGTTTCCATACTTAAACCTTATCATTGAGCGGTTGTAAATCCAAAAGAGGACATACAACGTAACTATTTTATCATATATTTATACATAGTGCAATACTATCTATTTACTATCGCTCAATTTTCCGTAACGTTTTTACTAAACAAGACGCCTCTTTTTCAATTTTACCTTCTACAAATAAATACGTTCCTACTTTTAAATCATCTTTATGTACAGCATAAATATTTGGCATACATACTACATCAAATTTCATAGTATCATCGCTCACACTTAAAAACATCATTTGATCTCCGCGTTTTGTTCGATGAAGTTTTACACGCTCAATCATACAAATAAATTTCGCATATCCTCGATACCCTCTTAAACTCACTAATGCAGGAAGTTTTCCATCTATTTGTTGCCTTAACATGGCAATTGGATGCGTTGATAAATAACATCCTAAATATTCTTTTTCCTTTTCACATCGATACATTGGATTTTCTTTTACCATAGTGACTACTGGTCTAGATACAATATCAAAATCAAATAAAATTTGATCATGATCCTCTATTTTTACCAAATCTCCATAACGTAATGCATCATCAAGTGTTGCGTGCAAAGAAGCTCTATTCACATGAAATTCATCTAATGCACCTGAGAAAATAAGAGTTTCTATCGTCTTTTTCCCAACTTTATTTCCGCACATTCTCGCCGTTAAATCAAAAAAGTCTTGATACTTCCCTCGTAATTTTCTTTCTTCTAAAATTTGGGATGCTACAGCACTTCCAATTCCCTTAATACCAATTAATGGAAATCTTAACGCTTGTTGTTCTATTGTATAATGTACATTACTATTGTTAATGGATGGTAATAAAATCTGAATTCCTCTTTTTCTTGCTTCAAAAATGTATTCATTTGTTTTCATCTCTGATCCAATCACACTATTTAATAATGCTTGGAAAAAGTATAAAGGCGCATTGGCTTTTAAATACGCCATTTGATATGCAATCATTCCATAGGCTACTGAATGCGATCGGTTAAACCCATAATTGGCAAACTTCATAATTAAATCATAAACATGTTTCGCAAGTTCTGGGGTATATCCTTTCTGCATAGCACCGCTAATAAAATCATGTTCATAACTTTGTAGCTGATCTTTTTGTTTTTTACTAATCGCTTTTCGTAAGTTATCTGCTTTTCCTAATGTAAAACCAGCCATCGTTTGTGCTATTTGCATGATTTGTTCTTGATAAATCATAATCCCATATGTATGTTGTAAAATATGTTTTAACGATGGATGAATATAGTCTACCTCTTCTGGATGTTCTCTTCTTTTTAAATATTCAGGAATATTTTCCATAGGACCTGGTCGAAATAATGCAATAGTTGCGACAATATCTTCAAATGTTTTTGGTTGCATTTGTCTTAATAATTGTTTCATTCCTTCACTTTCTAATTGAAAAACCCCAACAGTATCTACTGCTTGTATTAATTGAAATGTTTTTTCATCATTTAATGGGATTTTCATAATATTTAAAGGATGTTGATCTAAGGCTAAATGTTGTACGATATCATCTATGATTGTTAAGTTACGTAATCCTAGAAAATCCATTTTAATAAGTCCCAATTCTTCTAAATGCTCCATCGTAAATTGTGTAGCTAATACATCATCTTCTACTTCAATTAATGGACATACTTCACTAATTTCCTCTTTACTTAATACAATACCTGCTGCATGTAATGAGGTATGTCGTGGCAATCCTTCTAACTTCTTACAAATTCTATATAATTGTTTTAATTGTGCATTAGAATTTATTATTTGTTGGAAACGTAGTTCTTCTTGATATGCCATATCTAAGGTAACCTTTAAACGATTTGGGACTAATTTACATAATAAATCTATTTGTCTTGGAGAGATTGTTAAAACTCTTCCTACATCACGCAATACTTGTTTAGCAGCCAAAGTATTAAACGTCAAAATATGAGCTACATGATATTCCCCATAACGATTTTGTACATACGATATGACCTCATCTCTTCGATTATCAGGAAAATCAGTATCAATATCTGGCATTGATATACGTTCTGGATTTAAAAACCTCTCAAATAGTAAATGATATTGAATTGGATCAGCATGTGTAATCCCTAAACAATAAGATACCAATGATCCTGCTGCACTACCACGTCCTGGCCCGATATAAATATCTTGTGTTTTCGCAAATCGTATAAAATCCCATACGATTAAAAAATAATCTGAAAATCCCATAGACGTAATGACATCTAGCTCATATTGTAATCGTTTTTGATACTCTTGTGGTATTTGTTTATGTTCCATACGTTTTTGTAGTCCTTTGATACAAAGACTTCTTAAAAATGCATCACTATCTACATGAAAGCGATTTTCAAATTGTGGTAAGCTTGCTTTTGGAAATGCCATGTTTACTTGGCATTTTAACGCAATCTCTTCTGTTGCATCTAATTCATCTTGTCCATATAATTCTTGCATTTGTGTTTGTGAACGAAAGTATCGACGAGGACTATATTTTAACATTTTATCATCAAATCTTACACCTTGATGAATCGCGCACACTGCCTGATATGCTTCTTCATCTTCTTCATATTCATAATAAATACGCGATAATGCAACACAAGGAATTCCTACTGTGTAACTAATAGATTTTAATAACTTATTTCTTTGTTGTAATAGTCCACTATCATTACGTGCTAATGCTACATAAAAGTCTGAAAAATAAGAGCTACACTTTGATAAATATTGTGTAATAGGTTCATGTTCTTCTTTAATTAACCATGTTTCTAACTCATCTTGATCTCCTGCTGTTAGCACTACACAATCTTGTGTGTAAATACTTACTTCTTCGATGGATAATAATTGTTTTCTACTTGTTGTATTTAGTAATGTAGATAACTTCATTAATTGCTGGTAACCCGTATCATTTTTCGCAAGTAAGATAAGACCGAATACTGCTTCATTTTCTATAATATCTACTTCCATTCCGATGATAGGGTGAATATTTTCTTTTCTACAAGCATGATAAAATGCCATAGCTCCATGTAATACATGCTTATCTGTTAATGCTACAGATGTAAATCCATGCCTTTTTGCTGCACCAACAATATGTTCTACATTTAATGTACTTTGTAGTAATGTGTAGCAACTTCTTACATGTAAATGAACACTCATATGATCACCTCATTTTATACATCTATTTTACCATATCTAATAAAAAGAGTATATCCTAAAGAAAAGAAGATAATCATTTGATTACCTTCTGTTTAAGTGTTTTACATAAAGTTCTTCAATTTGTTCCACTATCTCATCGATATTCGCTATTTTATTTGGATAATCGCATACATATTTAGGATATATACTATGTTTTAATCCTTCGATTAAAATAATATCTGCATCTGGAAAAGCTTGAAATAGCATTTGTTCATTCGGATTTTTGTATTCCCTTGTGATAAATATTCTTTGACTAGAAAATACTGCTACTCCAAAGGCACCTGCTTGTTTATGACGATAGCTATCTGTATCTGGTACATCACATGTGAAATCATGCCCATCATGTTTCACAACAGCTACTTGATACCCTTTCTTACATAAAGCAGGTATTAATTGTTCAAGTAATGTAGTTTTTCCGGTATTTTTATATCCACTAATCGCATAAATAAACGGTGTTTTCTTTACAGTAGATGTATCCATACTTGATCTCCTTTGTGTAATCCTTGATTTCCAGCTTCAATGTCAATGAAACAATTACATCCAATAAATGTAGAAAGAATGCTAGATGATTGGTTTGCATCTAATAAGGATACAAATCCATCTTGATAATATCCTCTGATAAACCTTCTTTTTTTGCTTTGTTTAGGAAAATCATCTTGTAAAATTGCTAACTTCTTTTTCATGTTCCATTGTTTATGATTTGTTAATTTCGCAATGACACTACGTACTAATAATTCAAAGTTAACAGCAGCTCCAAATGGATTGCCTGATAAACATACTAATAAGGTATTTTCATATACTGCTGCTAGTGTTGGAGAACCTGGTTTTACATCGACTTTCCAAAATAACTTTTCTGCTTGTAATTGTTCTACAACCTCATGCATGATATCTTTTACTCCTACAGATACACCACCTGTAGTAATGATGAATTGCGTATCTTTTGCTTTATCTTTTATAAACGCAACCATTTCCTCTACGTCATCCTTGCAATGTTCACTAAATACAGTTTGTATACCTAATTCTTTTAATCTTGCCTGTATTAAATAACGGTTTGCATCATAAATCTTTCCTTTTGTTAGTGATGCTCCAGGTAATATTAATTCATCTCCAGTAGATATAATACCAATACTAGGTTGTTTATATACGAGAACTTTATCATAGCCCATACTCGCCATGATACCAATGTTAATACCATCAATATACGTACCTTTTGTAAGAATTACCTCATTTGCTTCATAATCTTCTCCTGCAGGACAATAATTTTCAAATGGTTTTGATCCTTCCATAATATGTACAACTTTTTGATCATATGTTGTATGTTCCTGTTTTACAACAGTATTTGCCCCATCAGGAATTGGAGCACCTGTCATAATACGAACAGCACAACCTTCTTGTACAACACCTTCAAACACACCACCTGCATATACTTCTCCAATGATGTTTAAAGTAATCGGATGTTGTTTAGATGCATCTTTCACATCCTCACCACGTAAAGCAAAGCCATCTAATGGAGAGCGAGGAAATGGTGGTTGTGCATATTTAGAAATTACATCTTGTGCTAAAACTTTTCCTAACGCATCTTCTAATGCTACTTCTTCACTTACTTCGTAAAAAGGTGTGTGCTTTACTAATACATCAATCGCTTCTTCTACGCTTAACATTTGTTTCTGTTTAATAAGTTGTTCATATTCTTGTTTTGTATTAATATTCATTGTATCTTTCTTAGAAGCATCAAGTTCTACTACTTCATAATCAATACGTTTTAAAAAATCCATCATTTTATAATTGTCTTCATCTAACATACTTTTCATAATTGGTAAAACTTCTTTTGGATAAATTGCCAATAATGGATGCAGTTGTTCCTTTGTTTTCGCAACTACTGTTTTTTTATGAACATGAAATACATCTAGTAATTTTTGTACGGTTTCTTTTGTGATAAAAGGCATATCACAAGCTACCACAAACAATGCATCTTCGCTACATTGTGTATGTCCTGTATAGATTGCACCTAAAGGTCCTACATATGCATATGTATCTTTAATAAGTGTAAATCCTTGATTAAGGTATGGTTCATGATGATCTACCGATAAATAAATAGAAGGAAAAACAGACAATGCATCGCTAATACGATGCAAGAATGTCTGATTTTCCAATGTTAAAAATGCTTTTTTTTCGCCACCCATTCGACGGTTTTTTCCCCCTGATAAAATATATCCAGCAATTTGGATCATTGTTGTTGTAACCTCAATGCCTTAATCAATAGATTAATCAATACATAACCAATAATCATCGTAGTTAAGTATAGTTGGATACCACTTAATTGAGAAGTCATCATAGACAATGTTTCATACCCTTCACTTGCTAAATACGCTGACATTTTTGTTGTTGCGATAATACCAATTGCCATTGGGAATGTCATCCCTGCAAAACTTGGCATAAATTGAAATGTAAAGAATTTTGGTAACTTAATAATGACAAACAGTAAAGATAACAATACACAAATGTATAAGAAACAAACAAACGCAAAGTTTTTCTGTTCAATCACATTTAAATAACTAACTACACATAAACTACATGGTGCTAACACAACTGCCATTGTATGATATACAGCTGGTAGCATTTCTACTTTGATCAATCGCCAAATCATGAATGGGATAATGATAAAGTAAATCATAATTCCATAGTATGTAACAATTTCTAAAATTGGATTTATTTGCATGGCAGCACCTACTGTACAACTTACCATTAACCCATTGTAAGTAACAAACCAACTAGGTACAAATGTTTTCACATCGCGTTTTTTGATTACATTTTTATAGGTAAAAATCAAGATGTGAATCGCATGAAGAATCATCCCTGCAAAAAATAATGTCTTTCCAAATACGATATGATATTCTACAAAATAACTTCCTAGAATCATCATAATCATGGTAAATCCTGCATATAAACTACATGGCACTACAGTATTATATTCATTTTTTACAACATTAGGATATTTTATAATTTTTATTAGGTAAATTACTAATAAGCATAAGGCAATCCACATAAAAATATGACGAATCCACGTATATCCTAATCCATTATATACATTACTTAATGTTAAGGCTCCTACAAATGTAGGCAGTACTGGTACTGGTAATCTTTGTAATCTTTCCATATTATTCACCTTCATAGAAATATTCAAAGTTTTTATCTACATGGAAAAAATCAGAATAATCAATGTCAAATACCGATTTTTTTACTTTAGAGATATCGATTTTATTAGCAATTAGTTGTTGAAGAATACCGCTATATGCTAAATCACCTTGTAAAATTGCACCAACAATTTTTCCATCCTTATGAATAATTTTGCGGTAGTTTCCATTTCTTTCATCAATTTCTACAACTTCTCCTTCTTCTGGTTCTGGTCTTCCTAAAGACATTGTCGGAATTCCAAAGAAGTTCATTGTTGATTTACTCGCGAAGAAGTTTGTCATTTTTTGTGGTACCCCTACCATATTAGATGCAGCGATAATACCTTCTTTTACCGCAACAGGCCAAATAGGACGTAATCCAGAAACATCCCCTGCTCCATAAATATCATCGTCATTTGTTTTTCCAGTTTCATCATATACTAATCCAAAACGACTTAATTCAATACCAGTATCTGCTAAGAATTCAACGTTTGAACGTACCCCAGCAGTTACGATTAAGTAATCACATGGTAATTCTTCTCCATCACCAAACACAACACCTGAAATATTTCCTGCATCATCTAACAATACTTTTTGTAATCCTACACCATAGTATTGTTTTACACCACGACGCTCTAATTCATCAATGTATAATTGTGCAGATTTTTTATCAAGCTGTCTTGCTAATGGCCATTGACTTAAATCAATAATTGTAGATGTTTTCCCAAGGTCTAAAAATCCTGA
>CAJFOG010000084.1 GCA_904395785.1 uncultured Eubacterium sp.
AAAATATTACTGTTTTTATAAATAAAAATTTACTTTTTTCATTAATATACTTAATTTCTTGGATATTTATAAATGTATACTTTTATAAATTTTATAGAGACGAGGAATGGGATATGAAAAATTTATTAGAATTTATTTATGAAAACGTCAACGATGTTTGTTTATCCGAAATACATCAACCAGATGTATTTAAAGCATCTTTCATTTTTATACTCGAAATAGAGGATGATGAGTTTTCACTTGAAGATTGGAAATATACTTATGCATATATTACAAAATCAACTAATGTGCAAAATTCTGTTAAAGAAATCAAAGAAGATTTAAAAAAATGGGCCTCTATCAACAATACATAACATTCATAGGAAGTTTACAAAATTTCCTATTTTTTATTTATTTTAAGATTATTATCAAATATAATCTTTACAAGGTACCTATTCTTACTTTTAATAAAGTAATACTGACTATTACAAGAATAAATTAATTACTTCCTTATGATCAAATTCAAGTTTATCAGTATTTTAGAAATCTACATCTTATAATTAAGTTAATGCATAACATATATTGAGTTATTTAAGAAGAATTACTAATGATTATGTTATAGCAGTTTCAATAGAATATAGTCTACTTTTTTAAAGAAGATAAAGAAATAAAACCTATCACAAACAAGATAAAAAAACTAAGACATAGTGCATCATATTAACTAATATATTCATATTGCGGTATTAAAGGTAATTCTATTCATTGACATTCCAAATTCATTTTACAATTGGTGGGATTTAAAAAAAATCAATTTTTTTAAAAAAAGTGTTGACTTATTTAAGTGAATCTTGTATTATATATGGGCACCAAGGAAATAAGGTTGCGAAAATAAAAATGGCGCGTTGGAGAAACGGTTAACTCACATGCCTTTCACGCATGCATTCACGGGTTCGAATCCCGTACGCGTCACCATTGCCTAAATAGCTCAGTTGGTAGAGCATCCGGCTGTTAACCGGCAGGTCACAGGTTCGAGTCCTGTTTTAGGCGCCATTTAGAAAATATACTCCATATGAAAATATGGAGTTTTTTTATGTAAAAATAAAATATGCTTTAATTACTATATCTCTAATTTGTATATTTTCCCCATATAAAAGGTCTAGCATCAAACGTTAGACCTTTTATATTATCATTCATATAATATTCGTTTAAATATATACACTATTCTTCTATACAAAAAATATAGAATAGTAAAAAGCAATCAGCTTTTGCTGACTACTTCTTATGCTAATTCTATCAAGTTATTTGCTAAACATAATTTAATATTCATCTGTTTAATACCGGATTCAAATTTTATATGCATCATTCCGTCTACAACTTTCATTACAGTTCCTTCTCCTAATTGCACATGTTTTAATCTTACTCCACGTCTAATAGATGTTATACGCAGTTTTTTAGGAGCACTTACTTTAGGTAACGAAATAGTAGGTGTAGCTTCTTGTTCCTCTTTTACCGCAGTGTGTAACTCATATAAAAATGGTGAAATTTCTAATCTTGTTAAATGAGATCTCTTAGTTGATAAAAATTCCAACATATTTTTTGCTTTTGTCATACTCATAAAGAATAATGCACGTTCTCTTTGTATTTCATCATCTTCACTTTGTTGTCTTGGAAACATTCCACCCATACAATCTAAGATAATAACACGTTCATAATCTTTACCACGCATATGCTCAGCAGATCTAATTTGTACTCTACCATTTGGCTCACTCTTATATGATTTTAAATTAGATATAACATGTAAGAATTCATCAGGGTTTGGATATTGCTGTGCTAACGTCATAAGCGATACAATAGTAGGTTCTTGTAACTTCACATTTGCCTTCAACAACAATGCACGATATCCCATTTTTTCTAAAATAAACATGATCATATCTAACGTATTTTTATTTTCTGCCATACGGATACGTTCAATAATAGATGCCAGTTTTTTCTTACCTGCTGCTTTATAACTACTTTCCATAAGTGCTTGATATACATCTACACTCTCATCTTTTTGAATACGATCTCCAACTTCTAATAAGACTTTTTTCGATATATCTAAACCTAATTTTTCATACACTTCATAAAATGCTTTTAAATCTCTTGCATCTACAAGTAATTCAATGAAATTCCACATGTCTTTCACAAAACTATCTTGTACAAAATGTTCTAAATTTCCTTGAAATGCAAAAGAAATATTTTCATTTATGAATCGATCAATTAAAGGCACTGCCATTGCGAAATTACGATATACAAATACAGTTTCATTTTCATCTTCTACAACTTTCTTTACGGCATATTCATATAGTTTTGTAATATCCGCAAAACCTTTATATTTTATTTCAGTAGTTTCATTTCTTATCGCTTGCATACCTTCTAAATCCTTATAGAAAAATGCATTCGCTGTTTCTATAATTGTTTGGTTACAACGATAATTACCACTTAATTCATATATTTTTGTATTTGGATATGATTGTGTAATCGTATCTAATGCCACTGGATAAGCTGCACGATCAAATGCGATACTTAAATCTTTATCTGCACATAAAAATAATTCACATGTTGAAGAAACAACCATTTTAATTAGCATATGAGATAAAAATGATAACTCTTGTGCATCATCTATATGGATAAATGCATATCGTTGTTGTAATCTCTGTAATAATTGCTGATCTCTCATCAACATATTCACAGCTGTCACAAGTATATCATCATAATCATATATTGATCGTTTTGATTTAAATTTTTCATACGCTTTATATAATGCGAAAAAATCAATACCATCCACTTCAATTTTTTGAATATCACGTTCTGGTAACATCATATTTCGACAATAGCTGATTTTTTTCACAATATTATATACTTCATGGCGTCTTAAATCACGCGCAAACATTTCTTTTACTAAACGTTTAATAGCACTTCCTGTATCTTTATACGCTTTCCATGTTTCAATATCTCTTTCCTTATTATACATACGTATAATCTGATAAGCAAAGTTGTGAATATCTGTAAATACAGGTGTATCTTCTGATTCACCATAATAGTATCTATAATGTTTTGTCATTTCTTTTGCTGTATCACGATCAAAACAAAGGTTTAACATATGCTTAGAACTAATCATATTTCCTTCTATTAAATACGCGATACGGGTTAACAATAATAATGTTTTACCACTACCTGTTTTCCCGTTTACTAGCACTGAACAACCTTGTGGTGCTAGTAAATGTTTCTTCTCTTCATTAATTTCAATATTGTTTTCAATTAAAAACTCTTCGACTGTCATACACTCACCTTTTCAATACTTATACAAGGTTATATTATAGCTGAAATCCTTCGAAATATCTAATAAAATTCATAATTTTTTAAAAATTATTTATTTTTATTTTAGTTAACGCTTACATTTCTTCTATATTATTACCATTTTCAAAGCCTAAATAATCTAGTAATCCTTGATAAATAGCAAAAGCAAATGCATATGGATAACGTTTTAAAATTTGCGCATCTTCAGGATTTGTTAAATAACCTAATTCTACCAAAATAGCAGGCATATTTGTTCGTCTTAATACGTATAGTGCTGGATTTTCTCTAACTCCATTATCCCTAGTTCCTACGATCTCTACAATCGCATCTAACACATCTACTGCTAGATTATACGCTGGTGTATTTCTACTATACACATAAACTTCACTTCCTCTTATATTTGGATTATCATTCGCATTTCCATGAATACTAATAAAATAATCTGCTCCCCATTCATTTGCCATATTCACTCTTGTTTCTAAACTACTTCTTTGATCTGTTCCAAGTACTGTATCATCATAGCGACGAGAAACCATAACTTCAAATCTAGGATCAGCATATAATAATCCTGCTAATATAATACCTACTTCAAATGTTAATTCACTTTCTACAATTCCATTGGCACTAGCTCCTGCATTAATATTCCCTGGATTATGCCCTTGATCTACAAATACTTTAATTGCCATATCAGCACCTCCACCTTATCTTATGCCTATATTATAAAATCGCCACAAAAAAAGCAGATAGTTATCTATCCACTTTAGATATTTCGATGACTCTATCAACGATTTCTAATAGTTCTTCATCATGGGTTACTACTACTAATGTTTTACCCATCTCTTGTAACTTCTTTAATAATTGAAATACAATCTTTTTATTCTCAACATCCAAACTTCCTGTTGGCTCATCAGCTAAAATCAGTTCACATGGTTTGATTAATAGCCTTGCGATTGCAATTCGTTGTTGTTCCCCTCCTGAACATTCACATATCTTTTTTTGTTCATATCCTGCAAGTCCTACCTCTTCTAATGCCTTCGCAATTTTTTCTTGCTTCTGTTCCATGCCATGATGGGCTATCGCCATATACATATTTTTATATACTGTTTCATTATCTAATAATGCAAAGTTTTGAAATAAATACCCTATCTTATGTTTTAATAGCTTTTCTGCTTTTCTTGAGAATGGTTTTACATTGTGTTCTTGAAATAAGATAATATCTCCTTCATCTTGCGTATCTAATAATCCTAGTATGTTTAATAACGTAGATTTTCCTGCTCCTGATGCTCCTTTAATTCCTACAAACTCTTGTTTTTTTACCTCTAATGAAAAATCATCTAATACTTTTGTATCATCATAACTTTTCTTTATATGTTTCACTTCTAATACTGCTTCCATACTTACTCCCCTTTCATTATCTCTACCATTTTTTGTTTCTCTATTCGATGAATTAATCCATATTGTGCGATAAATTCAAAAAGTAACATAGCGAAAACCGTACGAATAATACTTACCACAGATAATTCAGATATACAATATACACTTAACATAATGGTTGCATAAGATAACACATTCCAATACAACATCTTTCCATGACGCTGAAAGAAATGATCTCCTAACATATACTGTAATACAAAACGTTGTTTATGCTGTTCGAAATACATATACACAATTTGATATATAAACACTAACATTACACATACATATACTATCAATAAAGGTATCGTATATAATACTTTATCTTTATATGATTCCATAAGATAATCATAATCATCCGTTGTTTTCTGATATGTTATCATTTGTGTTAATCCTTTTTCATTTAAAAATGCTTGAAACTCTTTTTCTACACTTTCATCGGTTAATACCAAATGATGACCATTACTTCCATTCATATCGGAAGATGCAACTGGTCTATATACTATTAATGGATCTTTTAAACTACGTGTATATGAATTTAAAAAAGTATCCCAATATCGAATACCAGATTGTATTGTGATAATCTCACATTCTTCATTACAATAGGCAAATGCATCTTGTAGAATTTCTACACCTTCTGGTTGAAATAGTGTTACTTTATTTATTTTATCTAAATCAATTTCATTACCGTTTATATCCTTTATTCTATAAGGTTTCAAATATGCTTGATTTACTATAATGTATGGTGTTCTTTTTGACTCTGGTTCTTCTTTCGCAATTATTTGCCAACCATGTGATTCATCAAAATCTTGATATATCGCACCATGTTCTTCCATATAGGTATTTACTTCTTTCATTACATGATCTCTACTTAATATTCCTTCTTTACTATTTATAGATCCTATATTCATATTAATCCCGTCTACATACAATTGATTTCTTAATTCTTTTTCATGTTGTATCATATACAAGTATTCATCTATCATATGCTTTCCATCTATCACATGTGTAATTAAAGAAGGTAAAAATATAGTTACTACTACAATTTTGACTACAATATTTACATATGTCATCCTATTTCTTGACTCTTTTTGTTTTATATATACAACATTTTTACTTTTACGAATATACGTAAACATACAAATATATACAATACACTGTATAATTATGTATAATAGAAAACAATACAACAACTGTATCATCAATGGATGTGTTACGCTTCTTATGGAACCTACCCAGATGATGTAGCAAATCACTTGTACCGTGATATAAATAATCATATATGCTATAAATTGTTTGAAAAACATATCTTTCATAATAAACATACAAGATTGTCCCATTAGTTTACGTATCATAAGCTCTTTTCTACTTTTATACATCTCACAACTATATAATAATAGAATAGCAATACCACAGATACATAATACTTGAAGTAATAATTGTTCTGTTTCATAATCATGATTTGTATCGAAATCCAATTCATTTGTGACATACATAGTTAATCCACTATCTTCTAATGATTGTGTTTGCATAACTTCATCCAATTGTGTAAAAATATAGACTAAATTTATATTCATATCTTCCGCAAGTTTAGGAAACATATGCATGGAATAATATTGTATCGTATCTTGATAAGATGCTTGATTTCTTCGGTCCATAAAATC
>CAJFOG010000085.1 GCA_904395785.1 uncultured Eubacterium sp.
GCTTGTTTACACATATTTGTTTCATATATGGATTTTCCATTGGTATACTTTCCGGATTTGTATTAATTAATAACAGATTCGCTTCTCGATGAAATAGATCAAGTAACGTTCTATGTACTTGTCTTAAGTATAATTGCTTTTGTTCAATATCTTCTACAACAGCACTTACACGTATTACTGGATATTGTTTATTTCTTGCATTTACTAACCATACATCTGTCGTTGCTTGTTTAACTTTGACTACTTGATAATGATAAGACTTTACGAAATATTCAATAATCCTACCAGCATGAAGTTCATAACTATTAAATTTCATGCAATTACCCCTGCTCTTTCAATTCTTTTAAAATATCTTGAAATTGTTTTGGTAAATCTGCTTCTACCACAATTGTTTCTTTTGTTCTTGGATGTTCAAACGTTAATTGATGTGCATGAAGCAATTGTCCATTACAAGCCATCGTTTTACGATAAGAATATTTCTCATCTCCAACTACAGGATGTCCAATATATTGCATATGTACACGTATTTGATGTGTTCTACCTGTTTCTAAGCGACATTCAACTAATGTATAGTTTTTAAAGCGTTCTATTACTTTAAAATGTGTTCTTGCAGATTTAGAATTTGTAGCTGTCACTGCCATTTTCTGTCTATCTTTTACATCTCTTCCAATTGGTGCATCTATTGTACCAAACTCATGCTCAATTACACCGTGTACTAATGCATAATATAGACGATTTACTGTTTTTTGTTGTAACTGTTCACTTAAACTTACATGTGCTTGATCATTTTTCGCTACAATTAATAATCCTGTTGTATCTTTATCAATTCGATGAACAATCCCTGGGCGCAATACACCATTAATACCTGATAAGTCTTTACAATGATATAATAAACCATTGACCAATGTACCAGTTTGATTTCCTGCAGCAGGATGCACTACCATATTTTTGGGTTTATTAATTACGATTACATCTTCATCTTCATAACGAATATCTAGATCCATTTTTTCAGGTTTTGCATCTAACGCTTGTGCATCTTCAAAACTTAACACAATGTGATCATTTTCTTTAATTTTATAATTAGCTTTACAAGCCACACCATTGACTAATACTTCTTGCTTTTGTAGAAGTGCTTGAATTCTACTTCTTGATACATCTTCTAATACATCCGCAAGGTACTTGTCTATTCTTTTTAAAACATCCTCTTGTTTAATAATTACATCTATTTTTCGCATTTACGTATACCTCCAAAATGCTCTAGCCCTATAGAAACAAAAATAAGAAAAACTCCGATACATAAAGCCATGTCTGCTACATTAAAAACAGGAAAATCATATCCAAAAATCGTAAAATCTAAAAAGTCTCTCACATGATGAAATACTATACGATCTATAAAATTACCAATCGTACCACTGACCATTAAAACAAGCCCCGTCTTAGTGATCATTTCTTCTTTATCTGTGTTCATATAAAAATACCCCATAACAATTAATGCAATGATAGATACGATGTAAAAAAACAACATTTTTCCTTCCAATATACTCCATGCTGCTCCTGTATTATGTAAATATGTAATACTAAAAAAATTAGGAATTACTGTTATACTTTGTCCAAGTTGCATTGATGTATCAATCCATATTTTACTAAATTGATCAAGTAATAGTACAACAATGCATATGATACTATGCCAGATATATACTTTATGTTTCATATTCTTATCCTCTTTTCTCGTTTTTCTATCGTTTTATTTTTCTTTTTAGCGACAATTATTATAACAGATTCACCAATTAAAAAAAACCGCTCTATGCGATTTTTTTCTAATGCTTCTAAATTTATCTTATAAAATATGTAATTTTTATGTATAGATTTAATTACGTTATTTATTCGTACTTCCAAAGCCACCATTACGTACAGTTTGTACATCATCATCTTCACATATCCCAAATGGAAGAAAAATACCTTGCATAAACCCTGCTCCTTGTACCAACTCTAATACTTGTTCGTCCACACTATCATTCATCATTTTACTAAAAATATGACCTTCATTATCTGAGTAAAAATAATCACTATCAATAATACCTACTGTATTATTTAATTGAAAACGATACTTAAAACCTAAAGAACTTCTTGGATATAGTTGTAACACCCATCCATGCGCAATTTCAACACGAATACCTGTTGGAATCTTTATTATTTCTTTTGGATTTACACACATAGAAATTGGCATAAAAAAGTCATATCCAGCAGACCCTTTTGTAGCTCTTTGTGGTAAACGTATTTGTTGATAAATTTCAAATACTTCTTCTTTACTTGCGTATGAAAATGTAGCTAACCAATCTTTCTCAAATTGTTCATAACTCACTTTATAAAAATTTGCGATTTTCTCCATTATAATTTACACCTCTTTTTGTTTTTGATAAGCAATTAATGCTTGTGCAATTTGATCAGGACACGATGTCGACTTCTCTTTACAAGTTATCCCTTGAAAAGATTCTAACACTTCATCTATTGATTTATTTTCTATAATTTTCGTTATTCCTAAAATATTTCCTGGACATCCACCAATAATCTCTGCTTTACAAATAATATCTCCTTTAATTTCAAATTTCATTTCTTTCGCACAAATACCTTCTGGCTTATATATAAATGTTTGCATCATATCCTCCTTACATAATTTTTATACGCATACAAATTTGATTTGACATATACGCAATCAGTAATCCTGTGGGAATTCCTAATAATAATAATATTGGTAATACTGCTTGCATAAAAAACTGCTGATACAAAAAGGAAATAGCAATAACTTGTCCTACCGCATGAAACACGCTTCCCATCACGCTAACACCATACATACTCATCGGTGTTACACGTTTAAATATAATACAAGCAAAGTTACTACATAACATCCCACTAACTGATAACCAAAACCCTGTTCCAAATAACATTCCACTTAATAAGGATGCAAATACTACACGTACTGCATTCACTCCTAACATTGTCTTACCATCAAACATATATAAGGCAACCATACCAACTATATTCGCAAACCCCAAACGAAACCCTGGAACAGGTAATGGAATTGTGATTGTGGATTCAATCATATGAAATACAGTTCCAATAGCTACAAGCATTGTGATTAACATCATTTTTTTCGTTCGATTCATCATTGTATCACCACATCATTACCTTCACTTACTTCTTGTGTTGATTCTATCAAAACGACAATATGGTTTGGTAAACATACAATTGGTTGATTAACATGTTCAACCCATCCTTGAATAGAACATAAATGGTAAGACGATGTTTCTTTTTCAACTCTTACTTTTTCATCTTGTATCTCAATTTCTACCTTTCCTAAAGTCCCATCAACTATATACGTATCATCTTTTTGTAATGATACTCTTAATACTTCTTGATCTTTATAATTTACAATCACAACTTTTTCCTTATCTTTACTTTGATAATACGTCCATAAAAGTGGAAGATATAAAAAACAAATACAAAGAAAAACGACTGTAATACCTATTTTATCCGCTTTATTCATACATTCCTCCAACATCTTTTATTATACGTTATTACATGATTTATTGACAAGAAAAAATTTATTATGCATTTATAAAAAAAGATGAAAAGTACGAAACCCTTCATCTATTTTGCGTTTTCTTTCGCAGCATTTGCAGCTTCCATTAAAGTAGAAATGTTAATTGTACATCCTGCTAATACATCATCATTTTTTGGATATCCTTTTTCATCTAATTCTACTTTATCCAATCCATTTTTTTCAATGTAATCTTCTAAGAATTCTACTTGTTCATTCCATTCTTTTCCAATAGGACTAGAACCTTTCATTTTGTAATCTGCACCTAATTCTTTTTTAGATTTTCCTTCTTTTGTCTGATCTAAAGAAATAGATTCTACTTTATCACCTTTTAAAGTGATTTCTGCAGTTGCATAATCTCCATTCTCGTCTGCTGCAGTTTTAGCAGTTCCAGTTGTTGTTGCTTCATTGTTTCCACATCCAGCTAACATAACTACAGATGCAAATAATACCAATAATTTTTTCATAATTTTCCTCCTATAAATAAAACTTAAAATAGTTCTATTTTCTTTGTTTTACGTGAATATTTTAACAAAATGTTGTTAATTCGTCAATCTAAATTTGTTGAAATGTGTGATAATCTTAAAAATCTAAAATATTTCTTATATAATAACTATCATCTACATTGCAATAATGCACTTTGTACAATTTGTAATGCTTGGTATAAATTCTCTTGTGTACTTCCTGCAAAAGATATCACTAATTTTTGATGTTTTATTGTCACACAAACTCCATTATTTTTTAAATACTTATCTAATTCATCCATATTATAAACTTCTACAGTAATCAAATATCGTAAGTGTACAGATTCTAACTCTATTTGTTCATGAGGAAAAATCGTACGTAACATTTCATAAACATATTGTGATTTTCGATCATAATATCTCGCTAATTTTCTTACATAACGCTCTAAGTGCCCATCAATAATATAATTCGCTAATGCCAATTGCTCAATTTTACTAGCACTTGGTGAATATTGTATTTTTTGCTTATTAAATATCTCAAATAATGATTTTGGTAACACAACATAACTTATTCGAAAAGATGAAGGTAGTAATCTAGAAAAAGAACCAATATACACAATATGGTGTATATCCACTTTTTGCCATGCAGACCGTATGTGATGAAAATCCATCAATTCTCCATTATGATCATCTTCTATAATATATGTATTATTTTGTTGTGCCCATAATAAAATATCTTCTCTTTCCTTTTCATTAAGATAAACCATTGGATGTTGGATATATAATATATCAATATGATGATGTTGCAGGAATTCTTTTGTTAGAGTTTCATAAAAAATAATTGTATGCCCTAAATCTTTAATTACTCGCTTTGCTTGTACATATCCATTTTTATGAATTGCAATAATTTTTTTCTTATCATGTAACGCTAAAACTTGATACAGCAATACTTGTACACTAGCACCAACGATTATATTTTCTGGATATGCAAATACTTTTCGCATTCGATATGCATATTGACTTAGTGCTTGCCGTAAACTTTGTTCACCTATTACATCACCATAAGTTACTAATTCATCTTGTAATTCCATAACATTTTTCAAATATCTTTTCCATATACTAAAATCAAACATATCTTTATCAATGGCCTGTTTACTTAAGTTATATCGATATTTAGGTTGTTCTTGTTGCATTGGTTCTAACAACTGTCTTCTTAACGTTAATGCGTCTTGATCCACCAATACATAGTAACCTTTTTGAGCACAAGCATAAATATATCCTTCATCTTCTAACATTATATATGCCTTTTCTATCGTTGTTTTTGATACTTGAAATTGTATCGCAGCTTGACGAATACTTGGTAATTGATCATCTTTTGTTAAAAAACCATGTAATATATCATCTCGAATACTTTGATATACCTTTTGATATTGTTTCATTTTCATAAAAAACTCCTTTTAAGTACAGTATATCATAACTGTCCTTTTATTTTTATTTAATTTTGTATATTTTTCATATACACTTTTTTTATTATACTTAATCTAGAAAAGCGAGGATCATACTATGAAACAACAACAAATAAAACAAATGATTTTTGGAGCATTAGGAATTGCATTGATATTTCTTTCTACATTTTATTTCAAAATACCAAGTGTAGGGCAAGGATATCTACATTTAGGAGATGGTTTTGTATTGTTATTTGCAAGTGTTCTTTCTCCTACTATATCTTTTTTATGTGCAGGTTTTGGTAGTGCATTCGCGGATATTGCAGGAGGCTATACAATTTATGCTGTTCCAACTTTTTTTATTAAAGGATTAGAGGCAATTATAATTATTTATATGTTACGTAAACTACCTATGAAATACTATATCTTTGCATATATATTAGGAAGTATTTGGATGGTATTAGGATATTACGTTTTTGATGCACTACTTACAAATAATTGGATAGCTCCTCTTGCTGGTATTTTTGGAAATTGTATGCAGGCGCTTGTTGGAATATTAATTGTATTATGCCTAACTCCAGTCATTATGAAAATAAATCAATCAAAGCAATTCTAATGATTTTGCTAAATGCTCTTTTTGAGCATTTTTTTATGTATACTCTTCATAAAATTTAAACAATTAAATACATAAAAACAGATAGTAAGCGTATGACATACACTACTATCTATTTTTTATATACAAGCTTTATAACTATTTCTCTAATTCATTCATTGAAATACTAGAAAAGTTTAAAGATTCTAATACATTTAAGATCGCGTTTGCTGTATCAAAAGATGTGAAACAACTAATATTATTTTCTGCTGATACACGACGTATCATAAATCCATCATTTGTAACATCTTTATCATTTGACATTGTATTAATCACATAGTTAACTTGTCCTTTACGGATAACATCTAATACTGTTAAGTCTTCGCCTGTCTCAGAAATTTTTGAGACTGATTTTACATATAAGCCATTTTCTTTTAAATATTTTGCTGTACCTAATGTTGCGCAAATTCCATAACCAATGTTTGAGAAACGACGTGCTATTTGTAATCCTTCTTCTTTATCTTCATCGGCAATCGTCATTAACACTGTCCCATGATTTGGGATTTTTACTCCACTTGCAAGCATTGCTTTGTATAATGCTTTTTCTAATGTTACATCACTTCCTAATGCTTCTCCTGTAGATTTCATTTCTGGTCCTAATACTGTATCTACACTACGTAG
Source organism: uncultured Eubacterium sp. (assembly GCA_904395785.1). Lineage (GTDB taxonomy): Bacteria > Bacillota_I > Bacilli_A > Erysipelotrichales > Erysipelotrichaceae > Amedibacterium. The sequence continues at coordinate 6,781 of CAJFOG010000085.1, forward strand.
TTTCGCAAAAGAGAATACTGGTGCTTTCACAAACACACGTTTTTCTTCTTCTTTTACACCTTCTGTATATCCTTGTTGAGCTAAAGATTCCCCTAAGATACAACGTGTTGCAACATGACTCATTGGAACACCAGTAATTTTACTTAGGAATGGTACTGTACGAGAAGAACGTGGATTTACTTCTAATACATATACATTGTCTTGGTCATCCACAATAAATTGAATATTGTAAAGACCTACAAATTGGAACCCTTTTCCAATACGAATTCCATAGTCTACAATCGTATCTTTTACTTTTTGAGAAATACTTTGTGCTGGATATACAGAGATAGAATCACCCGAATGAATACCTGCACGTTCAATATGTTCCATTACCCCTGGAATAAACACATGTTCTCCATCGCATATTGCATCTATTTCTACTTCTTTCCCAACAATATATTTATCTACTAAGATAGGTGCGTCATGACTAATTTCTTTTACTGCTGTTTCCATATATACACGTAAATCTTCATCATTATGTACAATTTCCATTGCACGTCCTCCTAATACATAAGAAGGTCTCACTAGCACTGGATATCCAATACGTTGTGCAATTTCCACTGCTTCTTCTACTTCCATCGCAGTTTCTCCCTTAGGTTGTGGGATATCTAATGTATGTAACATTGCTTCAAACTCATGACGGTCTTCTGCACGATCAATATTTTCTAAAGTTGTTCCTAGAATTTTTACACCATTTGCGACAAGTTTATCCGCAAGGTTAATTGCTGTTTGTCCTCCAAACTGTACAATTACTCCTAAAGGTTGTTCCAAATCAACAATGTGCATAACATCTTCGATTGTAAGTGGTTCAAAATATAATTTGTCAGAAATAGAGAAATCTGTAGATACTGTTTCAGGGTTGTTGTTAATAACAATAGCTTCATAGCCACACTCTCGAAGTGTCATTACACAATGAACTGTCGCATAATCAAACTCTACCCCTTGTCCAATACGAATTGGTCCACTACCTAATACGATTACTTTTTTACGATCTGTTCTTACAGATTCATTTTCTGATTCATATGTCGAATAAAAATACGGTGTTGCACTTTCAAATTCGGCAGCACAAGTATCTACCATTTTATATACTGGAATAATATTGTGTTGTTTACGTAATGCATATACTTCTTGTTCGCTCATCTTCCAAGTTCTTGCGATAAATGAATCGGCAAATCCATAACGTTTGATTTGTTTTAACACATCAATATTTTTTACTTCTTGTTTCATTTGTTCTTCTAATTGCATAATATGTGCAAATTTATCTAAGAAGAACATATCAATTTTTGTAATCTCATGGATTTTTTGAATACTTTCTTTACGACGTAACAATGCAGCAATCACAAACATACGTAAATCATCTTTAATACATACACGTTCCCATAAGATTTCAGTAGATAATGCTTCAATATCTACTTGTTCCATATGGTCTACTTTCATTTCTAGTGATCTTACTGCTTTTAAGAAACTTTCCTCAAAGTTACGACCAATTGCCATAACTTCTCCTGTTGCTTTCATTTGTGTTCCTAAACGACGATCTGCATTTGGAAATTTATCAAAAGCAAATCTTGCAAGTTTTGTAACAATATAATCTAGTGCTGGTTCAAAACAAGCATAACTTGTATTTGTGATAGGATTAATAATTTCATCTAATGTCATACCTACTGCTATTTTCGCCGCAAGTTTTGCGATTGGATATCCTGTTGCCTTACTAGCTAAAGCTGATGAACGAGATACACGAGGATTCACTTCGATGACATAATATTTGAATGAATTTGGATCTAAAGCTAACTGTACATTACATCCTCCACAAATTTTTAATGCACGTATAATCTTTAAACTTGCATTACGTAACATTTGATGTTCACGATCACTTAAGGTTTGTACAGGGGCAACAACCATGGAATCTCCTGTATGAATTCCTACTGGATCAATATTTTCCATGTTACAAACTACGATTGCATTATCATTGTAGTCACGCATTACTTCATATTCAATTTCTTTAAATCCTGCAATACTACGTTCAATTAAGCATTGATGTACTGGTGATAATTTTAATCCGTTTTCAGCAATCATTTTTAGTTCTTCTTCATTGTCCGCAAAACCTCCACCAGTTCCACCTAATGTATATGCTGGACGTACAACTACTGGATAACCAATTGTATTTGCGAAGGTAACTGCTTCTTCCACACTATGAACAATTTCACTTTCTGGTACTGGTTCATTTATTTCATACATTAAACTACGGAATAAATCACGATCTTCTGCTTTGTTAATTGCATCTAAATCTGTACCTAAAATTTCGACATTATATTCATCTAAAATACCTGATTCTGCTAATTCTACAACAAGGTTTAACCCTGTTTGTCCTCCTAAACTTCCTAAAATCGCATCTGGACGTTCCTTATGAATAATGCGACTTGCGAAATCTTTTGTCAAAGGTTCAATATACACACGATCTGCAATCGCTGTATCTGTCATGATTGTTGCAGGGTTTGAGTTGATTAATACAACCTCATATCCTTCTTCACGTAATGATTGACATGCTTGACTTCCTGCATAATCAAACTCTGCTGCCTGTCCAATTACAATTGGTCCAGAACCAATCACCATAATTTTTTTAATATCTGTACGTTTTGCCATATTATGCGCACTCCTTTTCCATTAGTTCAATGAACATATCAAACAGATAATTGCTATCTTCTGGTCCTGGTGCAGCTTCTGGATGATATTGTACAGAGAATATTGGATATTTTTTATGACGAACACCTTCTACACTTTTATCATTTAATGCTTGATGTGTCATTTCTAAATCTGTTCCTTCTAAACTTTCTAACTCTACTGCATACCCATGGTTTTGTGAAGTAATTTCTACTTTATTTGTTAGTAAGTTTAGCACTGGATGATTACATCCACGATGTCCAAATTTTAATTTACTTGTATTTGCTCCTGCTGCTAATGATATCATTTGATGTCCTAGACAAATTCCAAAAATTACAACTTTTCCCATTAATTGGCGAATTGTTTCAATAGCTTCTACCATATCTTTTGGATCCCCTGGACCATTTGACAACATAACACCATCAGGACGTAATGCTAAAATTGTTTCTGCACTTGTATTATATGGTACAACGATTAAATCACATTGTCTTTTCGATAATTCTCTAATTATACCGTGTTTTGCCCCAAAGTCTACAAGTACAACTTTTTTTCCTCGAGCTGGAATTGGGAATGGTTTTTGAGTTGAAACACGTGCTACTTGATCATTTGCTAATGTTGTTTCCTTCAACATTTTTACCACTGCTTCTACATCTGCATCTTCATCTGCCATAATAGCACGCATCGTACCACTTGTACGTAACTTTTTTGTAATTGCTCTTGTATCCACCCCTTGAATCCCAGGGATATTTTTTAATTTTAAAAATTCATCTAGTGTCATGTCGCTTCTAAAATTACTTGGTGTATCACAGCATTCTCTTACCACAAATCCAAATACAGCAGGATCTAAACTTTCAAAATCATCACGATTTACTCCATAGTTTCCTATCATTGGATAAGTCATCATAACAATTTGCCCACAGTAAGATAAATCACTTAATACTTCTTGATATCCGCTCATTCCTGTTGTGAAAACAAGTTCTCCTACTTGATAATGATCAGAACCAAACGCAATTCCTTCATAGACACTTCCATCTTCTAATATTAATTTTCTTTTTTTCATGTTTCACTCATCCTTATTTTGTCATCCAAGATTCATCTTTTGGATCTTGTTTCCATGCTCGTAATTTATCCATATCTTCTTCTTTGATATAGTTCATTTCTTTTGCTACTTCAATTAATATATCGTAGTTACTTAATGTTTTAAAGTCACATTGAATAGATGTAAATAATTCCGTAGATGCTGGTAGTAAGTAAGTAAAGATTGCTGCTACTCCTAATACTTGTGCATTTGCTTCACGTAATGCTTCTACTACACCTTTTACAGAACCACCTGTTGAAATTAAGTCTTCAATTATCACAACTTTTGTATTAACTGGTAAATTTCCTTCTATTTTATTACCTTTTCCATGATCTTTATTAGAACTTCTAACATATCCCATCGGTAATTTCATACGGTCAGCGACTAATGCTGCCCATGAAATACCTGCTGTTGCAGTTCCCATTAACATTTCTACTTCTGGATACTGTTCTTTAATCATACTTACAAATGCATCAACAACTGCATCTCTTTTTTCTGGGAATGATAATACAAAACGATTATCACAATAAATTGGTGATTTAATACCACTTGCCCAAGTAAATGGTTCATTTGGACGTAAAGATACTGCCTGAATATCTAATAAGTTTTTTGCGATGATGTTTTCTATATTCATATTATTTTCCCTCCATAATAGCTTCTATTTCTGTATATGTTTGAAATGGATCTTCACTTTTGGTAATAGAACGCCCAACTACAATATAGTCACAGCCTTCTTCTTTCGCAAATGATGGTGTTGCGACACGTTTTTGATCATCTTTACTATCACTTGCTAAACGGATACCTGGTGTTACTGTTAAAAAATCATTTCCACAAGCTTCATGAATTGCACGTGCTTCATGAACGGAACATACAACACCATCTAATCCACTTTCTTTTGCTAATTTCGCATAAGCAATCACTGTATCTTGCACACTACCTGCAATACGTAATTCTTCATTCATCATTTCTTGTGATGTACTTGTTAATTGTGTTACCGCAATACATAATGGACGTTTTCCATTTATAGCTCCTTCATTTAGTCCTTCTATGGCTGCCTTCATCATACTACTTCCTCCAGCCGCATGTAAATTTACCATATCTACATCAAGTTTTGCTAAATTTTTCATTCCATTTTTTACAGTATTTGGAATATCGTGTAGTTTTAAATCTAAGAAAATTTGATGTCCTCTTTTTTTAATTTCACGAATCATTTCAAATCCAAATGCATACGTAAGTTCCATTCCAACCTTTACATACACTGGTTCTTGAAACTTATCTAAAAATGTCATAACACTTTCTTTATCAGAAAAATCTAACGCTATCATTGTCTTACTCATGAAAACTCCTTCCTACAGCTTCTTGTACGCTGTTTAATCCATATTTCTTTAATACGTTTGGTAAATCTTCAATAATTTTCATACAACAGTAAGGATCAACAAAGTTATACATCCCTACTTCCACAGCACTTGCACCTGCATATAAAAATTCTAATACATCTTCTGCACAAGTAATACCACCTACTCCAATAATCGGTATCTTTACAGCTTGTGCTACTTGATATACCATACGAATAGCAATTGGTTTCACTGCTGGACCACTTAAACCACCTGTTACATTTGCTAATACAGGTTTTCCCGTATGTAAATCTAATCTCATACCAAGTAATGTATTAATCAATACAATACCATCTGCTCCTGCTTCTTCTACTGCTTTGGCAATTTCTACTATGTTTGTTACATTTGGTGATAGTTTTACATACACTGGTTTTTCTGCTACTTCTTTACATAACTTTGTAACATGTGCAGCAAGTTTAGGATCACTTCCAAGTCCAATACCACCATGCTTTACATTAGGACAACTAATATTTAGTTCATATGCTTTCACAACAGGACTCGTATTTAATCGACGAATAACTTCTACATATTCTTCTTCACTAGCTCCTGCTACATTCGCAATAATTTCTGTATCAAATTGTGCTAACCATGGCAATTCTTTTTCTAAAATAACATCTACTCCTGGATTTGCTAAACCAATTGCATTTAACATTCCTTCAGGTGTTTCTGCTACTCTAGGCAACGGATTTCCAAAACGTTTTTCTAATGTTGCACTTTTAATCGCAATACCACCTAAGTTACTTAAATCATAAAATTGTGCGTATTCTCTTCCAAATCCAAAACAACCACTTGCAGGGATAATAGGATTTTTTAAACGTAATCCTGGAAGTTCCACTCGTAAATCCATTAGTACTCCACCTTTCCAATCGCAAATACTGGTCCTTCTTTACAAATGCGATGATACATAGTTTCTTCTTTTTTATCTTTTGCAACACAAGCCATACAAGCCCCTATTCCACAAGCCATTCTTGCTTCAAAAGAAACATATCCTTTATGATATGTATTTTCTATCGCTTGTAACATTCTTAATGGACCGCAGCTATACACAAAATCAGTTGCTATATTTTTCTGTTGTACTGCATCTAAAACTGTTCCTTGAATTTCATAACTTCCATCCATTGTTGCTATCACAACTTCACAGCCTAGTGCTTGAAATTCTTTTTCACAAAAAACACTATCTGCATCTTGAAATCCTAATGCAACAAATACTTTTTTGTTTAAGTTACGATATTGTTTTGCGACTTCATATAGAGGCGGTACCCCAACACCACCACCTAATAGTAATACTTCCTCCATATCCTCATGAATTGGGAAACCACTTCCTAACGGTCCTAATACTTGAATATGTTCCTTTACTTTTTTCTCTGTTAAACGCTTTGTTCCATCTCCAACTACTTTATAAATAATTGTAAATCCATCTGGATCAATGCTATGAATACTAATTGGTCTTCTCAGCATAAATCCATCTATTTTAATATTTACAAATTGTCCTGGTTCCATATAGTTATGTAGTGTTGATAATACCTTCATACGATATGTGTCTTTCGCAATTTGTATATGTTCTATGATTTCAACTACTTCATCTTTTATAATTTTTTCACACATCGTTAACACATTCCTTTCTCAACATCATACACACATTTTCCATTCACAAATGTTTTTTGTATGAATCCACTACATGAAATTCCATCAAATGGTGTATTTTTTCCTTTAGAATAAAATTCTTCTTTGCTAATTGTATGGTAATGTTTCGTATCCACAAGAATAATATCTGCATCATATCCTTCTTGTAATTTACCTTTATTATGAAATTGGAAACGTTTTGCAGGAGCTTCACTCATCCAGTATACTAATTGTTCCAATGTAAAGACTTGTTGTTCCTTCACAAACTTTGTATATAGTAATGGAAATGATGTTTCTAATGCTACAATTCCAAATGCTGATTTTTCTAGACCCTTACTTTTATCTTCCTCAGTATGAGGAGCATGATCATTTGCAATCATATCAATTGTTCCATCTATTAAACCTTGTATTAAAGCTTGTCTGTCCTCTTCACTACGTAATGGTGGATTCATCTTATGATTTTCATTTTCAACATCCATTTCTGTTAATAATAAATGGTGTGCTGTTACTTCCCCACTGCAATCTACCCCCATTTCTTTATATGCACGTAAACTTTCTACACTTTCTTTTGCGCTCATATGGCATACATGATACTTACATCCTGTTTCTTTTGCAAGTGCTAAATCCCTTTGTAATTGTGCGTATTCGCATGCACTTGGTATGCCGACTACTCCTAATTGTTGATTACGAATACCTTCATGAATACATGAACCTGCTTTACGATAACTCATATCTTCAGTATGTGCCACAATCATCGCATCTAGTTGTTTACATTCCAACATTGCCTCTTTCATGACATCGTCACTACCAACGCCTACTCCATCATCACTAAAGGCAAATATTCCTAACGCATGCATCCCTTTCATATCACTTAGTGTTTTTCCTGCTTCACTATTTGTAATATAACCATAAGGGATAACATTTACACACGCATCTTGTTCAATTTTTTGTAAGTATGCTTTCATGACTTCTACATTATCTGGATATGGATAAACATTTGGCATAGCCATAATTGTTGTAAAACCTCCATGTGCAGCTGCTTGTGTTCCTGTTTGAATCGTTTCTTTTTGTGTAAATCCTGGCTCTCTTAAGTGTACATGTACATCAATAAGACCAGGTAAAGCTATTAATCCTTTCGCATCAATCATTTGAGCATCATCACACAAAATATCTTTCGCAATTTTTGATATGTTACCATCTTCTAATAAAATATCACATATCATTGTTTCATTGTCTTTCACAAGTATGTTTGCTTGTTTAATTAACGTTTTCATCTTTACACCTCCTTATGAAATGGGGCATATCCTAATGCTCTTTTTAATACTGCTTTTCTTACAAGTACACCATTTGCCATCTGTTTAAAAATACGACTATTACTTGCTTCTACTAAACAATCATCAATTTCTACTCCGCGATTTACTGGTGCAGGATGCATGATGATTGCATGTGGTTTCATACTTGCAGCTCTTTCTTTTGTTAATCCATATGCTTGTAAGTACTCTTCTTTGCTCATCTTCATAGTATTTTCATGTCTTTCATGTTGAATACGCAACATCACAACAGCATCCGCCCAACGAATTGCTTCATCAATTTCTTTATAATCTGTTTTCTCACACCATTCTTTTGGCCCACTAAAACATACTTCTCCACCTAAACGTTTCATTGCTTGTTGTAAACTATTCGCTACACGTGAATGTTTTATATCTCCAATTAATGCTACCTTAACTCCTTCAAATGTTTGAAATTCTTGATATATAGTGAGTAGATCTAATAAACACTGAGTTGGATGATTACCACATCCATCTCCTGCATTCAATATTGGTATTTTAATATCTTTTAATTGTTCAAAATACGCATCTTGTTTATGACGAATCACTACTGCATCAAATCCAATACTTTCAAATGTTTTTACAGTATCGTATAAGCTTTCTCCTTTTTCTACGCTACTACCTTCTGCTGTAAAATTTTCTACACAAACACCTAATTGATGCTGTGCTGATGCAAAAGAGTAATGTGTACGCGTACTTGGTTCAAAAAAAAGATTAGCAACTAACAAACGTCTATCAAATTGCCAATCCTTATGCGAACTAGAAAAAGCCTGCGCATCTTTTAGAATATCAAAAATTTCTTCATTCGTTAAATCATTAATTGTTAATAAACTCTTTGTATTCATAGACAGACCTCCTGGGCAAAAAAAAGCCCTTTTGTATACAAAAGGACCTTACTAAAAATCTAGTTAGTTATTTATGTATTCCTTCATAACCTCTCTGGATTATTTTAAAGGACCTTTTATCTTTTATTATTGTATCACATCTTCTTAAATTTACAAGTAATTTTTTTATTTTCTATTGGTATGACCTTAGATAATTGTTCAAAACAATAGCTAAATAAAGAGTAAGAATTATCAGATAATGGAATATACTCATCTATTTTAATTTCTCCCTTTACCCTAATATGTACATAATATTCACCATTTCTTTTCACAAATTGTACCCAACATTTCATATCGTTTGCATTGTATAACGTTGTTTGAATTTGCTCATCAAATTTACAAATAGAACACATTGTATGTAAAAATATATCATTTATCTTTATAAGTGTTAACTTCCTATCTATATATGGAATAATTTGCCTGCATATTTGTTGCTTCATCCATTTACGACGCCCTGCCTCTGCCTTTTGTTTTTTTCTTTGCACAATCGTAGCAATTGCTGCTTCATCTAAGGGACGCTGTTGCAAGTAGGCTTGATGTAACTGCATTAAATCTTTCGCGTCTGATAATGCATTATGTTCCACTTCTCCTGAAAAAGCATATGCTACTTTTAAATCATCTAAAGAAAGAGTAGATGAAATTATTTCATCCTCATATGTAACATATTTAGATAATATCATTTGAATATCTATTAAGCCATGAAAAAATTCATTTTCTATATGCTCATCCTCACAGTTAGATACAAGTGTCCGAATATCATCTGGCCCAAAACAATACATATCTACTTTCTCTTGTGTATAAGATTGTATCCATTGAATAAAATCTTGAATCACTTTCGGAAAAGATTTCGCCTGTAAAATTTGCTCATCTGTTAAATTTGTCATTTTAGAAACAATTTTGGATAGTTTTTGAAATCCTTTTGGACGTACATTCTCATAAAAGGTTGCGCATACTTCAAACTCATTAGAGACAAGTAATGCACCTATACTAATAATTCTTTGTTTATACCTACCACAATCTTTAATTGCGTCAAATTCCGTATCAATATAAATTTTCATACACTACCTCTAACATAAGGTAATACTTATTATGTGAGGTCGATTATTAAGACGCAATAAATGACCACTATTTCCTAACCCTCTACTTACAATCATAGTTGCATTATTTTTTTCATAGGCACCTGAACAATATTTAGGAAAGAATCCTTGTCCTGGAGCAAATATCCCTTTTCTTTTATTAATTTTTATTTGTCCACCATGGGCATGTCCACTACAAATAATATCATATCCAACTTTTTCATATATATAAAACATCTCTGGACGATGAACTAATAACATACTAAATAAATGCTTACTTTGCTCTTTTAAAGATATTAACATTTCATAAAAGGATTTTTGATCATTTTGAAAAAATTGAATATCATCAATACCAATTAACGCAAATGGTTGATTATGATACTCCAATAAAGCTACCTCATTACGTAGCACATGTACTCCTGCATGCTTTAACATTCCCAATAAATTAGGAAGTAATAAAGAGTCTGCTTCATGATTACCTGTTACATAGTAAACATCCGCAAGCAATACTAACTGATTAATTAATTCTTCAATTGGACGTAAACTTCTAATACTTAAATGTCTTCGATCACATATATCACCTGTAATCACAATCATATCTGGTTGTAAGTTAATGATTTCTTTTATTAATTTTTTTTGATGTTTACCAAAATTTGCATTATGTAAATCTGACAAATGTACAATTTTAAGGCCTTTTAAAGCTTTTGGTAATTGTTTATTTATACAAGTTATATGCTCAACTTGTAATTCATGATTTTGTTGGTAGGCAAATGCTCCCGCTGCAATACTAGCACAAGCAAACAATGCTGTTTTTTTATATTTCATTGTATCCCTCTTCTCTTTCTATAAAAGTTTATCATATGTTATACATGAAATCCATATCTTAGCTTGAATAATATTCTTTTCTAAATTGTATAATAAAAATAATACAAACTAAAATACAAACAATACCTACAACGATACGACTCATCAAATCTTCGATATTTATTTTTGTTGGGGAAGATTTTGTAAGATGATATGTAAGTTGCATAGTTGTTTTATAATTGTATGCAGTAATACGAAAAGATAAATCATCACTATTTACATCATAATTTTCATCTCCTACATACGCTAACGTATACAAGCCTAATTTCATATCTTCTAAATATATTTGACCCTGCTCATTTGTTTTTATTGTTTTAATAGGTTCATTATACGCATTATATATAATGAATTCATAATTGATGCAAGGATTGTTTTCTTCATTTTGAATTGTTAATGTTACGCTACCTTTTTTCTCTTTATGCACTATTTTTAAATTTTCATTTGGATGATAATCATAATAGACTTGTTGTTGTTCATATTGTAAAGGCACTTGCGATTCTTTTATTTTATAATTTGCTTGAGGTAAATGCGATGTATCAATATAGCCATATTGATTTGTAGTTAATTGAATTGTATGATAATTTTCATCTTTTAAAATAAATATAACATCTTGTATACCCTTTCCATTATCATCTTCCACAATAATATGCGCATGTATACTATTTATCTGTTGTTGCATAAGTGCTAATAAAACCCCAATCCATAATACTTTTTTCTTCATTTCTTCTCACCTCATGAAAGTATATGTGTGTTTTCATTATTTAAGACATATATTTCTAGGCAATCGTGTAGAAATCCTTAGTTAACTTTCATATAGTATAAGGAAAGGAGCGATGATTATGGTTACTGATTTAAAAATACAAAGAGGAGATATTGGTATTGGAGTGAATAAGTTACAAGCTTATTTAAACTTAATGCAAGAAAGAGGATTTATTACAACTAGAAACTTACAAGATGGTGTATTTGGTACACGTACACAAAATGCGGTGAACGAATGGCAGCAATATAGTAATTTAGCAGTCAATGGAACAATTGATTATGATACGTTTACTTCTCTTGTTAATAAGTTAAGAGAATTAAATATCGTCACAAATATTCCTGTAGCTTCACGAACTTATTTTTTATCACAAGGATCACAAGGGCTATCTGTGTTCAAAATGCAAGAATTTCTAAATGAAATCGCAAGTCATAATCCATGTTTACGTCCAATTCCTGTAGATGGATTATACGGTCCTAGAACTGTAACTGCTGTTCAACAATTCCAATATTTATATGACCTTACAATTGATGGTGTTATTGGAAAAGCAACATGGGATGCAATCGTAAATGAACGTAATCGTATACCTCAATCTTCATAAAACAGGGAAACCTGTTTTTTTTTTTACATAAAATAACCATGGCTAACAAGCAATAGTTAACTAAAGCTAATTTTTCTGTTATAATTTTTACAATGAAAGACAACTATATTAAAGTCAAGTAGTAAATTATGAAATAGTATGAAATATAAAATACTTGAAAATATAGTATTCGATCTTTGA
>CAJFOG010000086.1 GCA_904395785.1 uncultured Eubacterium sp.
ACTTCTTCAAAAATATAAACTGTACATCTACATTCGCACCATCAATGTTCATAATCGCATAAGATGGTCCTTTCCCATCACGACTGCGATATACAGAACCTGGATTAATAAATCTTACACCATTTATTACTTTGTCACAGGAAACATGTGTATGCCCAAAACAAAAGATATCACACTCATATTGTTTCGCAGCTCTTACCATTTCTTCTTCCTTTCTAGTATAAGGAAATTGATGAGAATGCGCCATATATATTTTGTGTTCTCCTGCTTCAATAACACGATACTGCGGATAATCATAATATAAATCATTATTTCCTTGTACCGTTAAATATTCTGGATAATGATATTCATCTTCTAATATATCACCACAATGTAAAAACATATCTGCATTTTGATGTTGTTGATAAATTTCATCTAAAATACCTTTTTTTCCATGACTATCACTTACTACTACAATTTTCATCTTCATCACCATGATTATTATATCATGTTTTTATATAAATCGTGATATTGTTTAAAAAACAACAGCATTATAATATAAATCTTTTACTTGAATCGATTGATCCTGCATTACTTGTGATGTTTCATCTGTCTCTATTTTTAATGTTACTTGTTCTACTCCATCTATTAATGATAGTGATAAGACTAAGCAATAATATGCTTCTTGTAGTAGTTCTTGATCAGATCCTAATAAATTTTTATTTACTTGTAAAGTTAATACCTTATCTTGTAGTTGCATATTTGATATGTGTATTTGTTCTTCAAATAATGGTTGTGTTAAATTCGTAGATACTCTAATATCCTCTAATATTACATTTGCTAAGGTAGTTAAGTCTTGTACATTGTTTACTCTTCTGGTTTGTGGCACTACATATACATTTCCCTCTATTCTTTTCGTGCAAAATACAGTTAATGCTTTTGAATTATGCAATGTTGCAGTTGCAGTTTCAAAATGATTAATTCCAATCGTACGATTTAATTGTTTCGGTATTGGAGTGTTACCTAAGGGCATATGCGTTAAGGTTGTTTGATTTAATTGAATTTGTACTTCATCAACTTCATCAAATTGCGTTGCTCCCCAACTCAATGCTTCTAATAAACGTAATTCATTTTTCACATCATACTTTAAAAAAGTATCGTCAAAATTAAACACTGCAACTTTATTTTCAACTTGAATATTCACAGTGGATAGTTCTTCTTGAAAAACCGGTTGAAAATTTTTTATTTTCTGTTTCCCACACATATAGGCAATCAATAATTGTAATTTATCTTCTATGCTAAGGTCCTCACTTATTTCAATACTTAATGGTATTAATGTTTGTTCATTGTCTAATACATATACTTGCATATACTGTTGACCTTGTTGAAGTGCTACAACAGGCGTATCGACATTTTGTTGAGGAAAAAAACGAAATGACATATAAGTTACTAATGCAATTCCTCCAAATAAAAATGCAAGTGGTTTTTGAAACTTTCTCATACTTTCACCTCTATTGTACTATATGCCTCATAAAACAAAAAAGAACAGATTTCTCTGTTCTTATGAGCGATAAGATTGTAAGACATCATCACTTACTTCTTCTAATACTAAATTATGATCATGCATGTATTTTGCTAAATCAACACCTACATAACGTAAAGTATATGGTTGATATACTTTTTGTGTAATAGCTTCTTTATGTTTAGGATACCTTATAATAAACCCATATCTATACGCATTATCTTTTAACCATACATCTTGTTGATTTACTGTTTCATCTTTATCTTCTTCCCCTTTTGTTTGTTCATTTGTAAATTGTAAACAGATAGTATATCCTAACTGTGCTTCATTACGTCCTGGATAATCTACGTAACGTTGTATATCATCTTTATATGTATCTTTCGCTTTTTCATACAAAGATACTTGATCTTCATAAGATATATAGGCAGATACTAACTTAATACTTTGTAATGATTTTTGCGCTTTTGCGGCTTGAATTAAATCTTTGATTGGTTGTACAACAACTTTTTGAATCAACATATCATTTTGTTGAATATTACTACTATGAGGAAGATCATTAATGGTAACTAATGTATCTGGTTCATATGTATATAACGTTTGATTTTTCTTTAAAACAGTAAACATATCAATTGTATCTACTAATGATGCATTTTCTAAATACGTATCTTTTTCATCATAAAATCTAGTCAGTTCATTATATGAATAATTTTTCAATAACAAGGATAACTGTTCGTATTTCATATCATCACGATATTTATTAATAAAAGATACGATGTAAGATCTATCTTCTTTTCGTGCTTGATAAGCTGCATCATACCAAAGGGTATTGGCTAAATCAAACCCTTCAATTTCAATATACGGTAAAAATTGATCTGGTTCTATTTTTTGCGTGACTAAGTCATTGATTTGCGTACTATCTAAATATTGTAAAACTAAATTTCGTTGTTTTTCACTTAATTCATGAGGATAGCGGGCCAATTCATCATATTCTTGATTCATTTTCCATAAACATAATAAAAACACTCCAATTAAAACAACTATGAACAATACTCTTTTCATATATAAGCTCATCATAAACACCTCACTTTTTATTATAACATCCTTTATTTATATCAGAAACCTTCTTCGATAAATTCTACAATTAAAAACAAACGATGCTTACGATACAATATCATACTATGGTGTAGTTTCCATTGATATATGAGTGGTTCTTTTTGCCAGTAATACTTTGCTGATATCATTTTATAAAGCGATATATTTCTCCATCGATATTGCATGCAAACTTGTTCACAGTAAAATCGATGTGACTTTTGATTTGCATGCGCACAAACATATTGATACATACGATTTACTTCATCATCATACATATACTTCATAAAGTTTCTTTGATAATGTTTCATATCATCATATAGGTGTGCTAATACATACTGTTTATCTTTCGCATTATCAATTTGTCGGCAAAAGTATTGATACATCCTTTCTGTTTTATTGATTTCATGTTTTAAATAACGATATTGAAATGGTGTAGTTTGTAATGCATATGTTACTTTTCTTATTTTCACATACATCCTCCTTTCAATTAGATGTACGTTTCAAATATTAGAAAAGTCAAATTTATGTAAAGAAAGTCGTCGCCAAGACTTTCTTACACACTATAAATGCAATTCCTGTAAACGTAAAAGCTCTACAACAGCTTGTGCTCTACCTTTTACTCCAAGTTTTAACATCACATTGGATATATGATTTCTTACTGTCTTATCTGAAATTTGCATTTGTTGTGCGATTTCTTTTGTACTATAGTTTTTAATAAGAAGTTCAAAAACTTGTTTTTCTCTTGGTGTTAATAAGTTTTGCGTAGCTCATACCCCCTATAAATTTCCTACCTACGCTATATCTTATGCAGAAGTTTCATTTTGGTCTTCTTCTGTATGCAATACACGATAAATATTTTCCGCTACTTTTTTAGGAACAACTTCACTAATTTGCTCAATACTTGCTTCTTTTAATCGTTTTAATGATTTAAAATGCTTCCAAATTTCTTTTTTACGTACTTCCCCAATTCCTTCAATTTCATCTAAAATTGATTTTGTCATTGCCTTACCACGTAGTTTACGATGATAACTAATCGCAAAACGATGGACTTCATCTTGCATTTGCGTTAATAAGAAAAATAAAGAACTATCTCTTTTCACAAGAAGAATTTGCCCATTTCGATCCATCAAATTTGCCGTACGGTGTTGATCGTCTTTTACTAAACCGCACAAAGTAATTGGTATATCTAACGCATCTAATATTTCTTTCGCTGCTTCAATTTGTAAATACCCACCATCTACAATTAATAAGTCTGGAAATTTCCCTTGCTCTTTTAATAAACGAAAATAGCGTCGATAGACAACTTCTTTCATCGAATCTAAATCTGACACATACTCTTTTAAACGATATGTACGATAATCTTGTTTACTAGGTTCTCCATCTTTAAACACAACCATCCCACTCACATTAAACGCTCCAGATATATGCGAGTTATCAAACAGTTCAATACGATGAATTTCTTTCCCTAATAAATTAGATAATTCTTGCATTGCTTCTTCTTTACGACTATTTTTACGCTCTACTAATTCAAACTTTTGAGAGTGTGCATTTTTCGCATTGGCTAACACCATATCTACTAATTTTAATTTATCTCCTCGCAATGGCTGTAGCACTTTCGTATCTAATATTTCTTCTAAATGTGTCACATCATATGTATTTGGTAATAAAATTTCTTGTGGTAAAGGATTTGCCTGATAATATTGTAAAATGAATGAAGTAAATGCATCCATTGCTTCTTCATATAATGGTTCAATTGATAAGGTTCTTTCTAATAATTTTCCTCCACGCACAAAAAAACCTTGAATAGAAATGTATCCTTTATCAACATAATACCCAAATACATCTCGATCTTTACGATCTTTAAAGTCAATTTGTTGTTTCGATGTTACATGTTGAATCGCATGAATTAACTCCAATTTTTCTTGTGCTTTCTCAAACAATAAATTTTCACTCGCTTCTTCCATCTCTTTTTGTAAAGAAGCAAGTATTTCCTTTACATCTCCTTTTAAAAATTTACGAATACTGTTAGCCATATTTGCATAAACAGATGCATCAACTTCTTGAACACATGGGGCAAGACATTGCTCCATATGATAATATAAGCATTCTTTTTTAGGTAATCGACTACACTTACGTAGCGGGTATAACCGATTTAATAGTTTCATTGTTTCCCATGCAGCGCTACTATCTGGAAATGGTCCAAAATACTCTGCTTTCTTATCTTTTGTATTTCTCACAACTCTTAATAGTGGTGCTTTTTCTTTTGTTAACTTAATATATGGATATGTTTTATCATCCATAAACATAATGTTATAAGGTGGTGTATGTTTTTTTATTAAGTTAATCTCCAATAATAATGCTTCTTTTTCACTACTTGTTACGATATATTCAAAATCATCAATATTACTAACAAGACGTGTCGTTTTAAAGTCGTGTGCACCAACAAAATATTGTCGCACACGATTTTTTAACTTTTTCGCCTTTCCTACATAAATGATATCTCCATCTTTATTCTTCATTAAATAACATCCAGGTAGAGCTGGTAATATTGCTAGTTTATCTTCAATTTTTGCCATATTTGCCATGATATCACCTACTTCTTACGTTTTAATTTTACAATCGTAGCACCAAGTCCTCCTTCACCTTGTCCTCCCATCATATAACTTTCTACATTAGAATTACGTTTTAAATAATTATGTACTCCTTTACGAAGTTTCCCTGTCCCCATACCATGGATAATACGCACCTGCGATACTTTTGCTAAAATCGCATTATCTAAATATTTATCAATGAGCGCAACTGCTTCTGCTACACGCATTCCTATCACATTACATTCTAAAGAGAATGAGCGAATTCCACTTTTTGTACTTGATGATTTCGTCTTTTTCTGTACTTGGCGTTTGGCATGTGTAATCTCATAAATTGTCGTATTCATTTTCATATGATTTGCCAATACACATACTTTATCATTTTTAATCGATAAAATTTCACCATAATAATTTAATTTCTTTAATTGAACATAATCTCCTACCGCAAATGTTTCTTGCGTTTCTTCTTCTTTTTCTTCCTCTATATCTACTTTTGATAATTTCGCTTGTAATTGTGCTAATTCATGAGGTTTCACATCCGATTGTATAGATTTTAATTGTGTTAAAACTTCTTCTGCTTCCTCTTTTGTTTTTTCAATTTGCTGTAATGCTTGTTCACGAACAGTTTGTAATATTTGTTCTTTTTCTTTTTCTAATTGTGTTAGTTTTTGTTGTAACTGCTTTTGTGTTTCCACAAGTTCTTCTTGCTGTTTTTTAATTTTTTCTTTTGCTTCATATTGTTCCATCGTTAATTGTTCTAACTTTTCTAAAGCAATATCACTTGTTGAACGATGTTGTTCTTTATAAGCTTTCGCTTGCGTTATAATCGATTCCTTTAAACCATAGCGTTTGGCAATCGCAAAGGCATAAGAATGTCCACTCATTCCTTCAATGTAACGATACGTTGGCTTCATATTATCCATATCAAACTCAACACTAGAAATTAAAATATCTTCATGCTCACTAGCATATGTTTTCAATGCAGAATAATGTGTTGTAGCCACTACCATTGCCTTACTTTTTCTTAAATCATCAAAAACAGCAATTGCCAAAGACTCTCCTTCTTTAGGATCTGTTCCTCCCCCTAACTCATCTAATAAAACTAAAGAAGATGCACTCACATCTTTACAAATATTTGCAATATTAGAAATATGAGAAGAAAATGTCGATAATGATTCTTGAATAGATTGTGCATCACCAATATCCACATATACACCATCTACCATAGGAATACTTGCTTCTTGTGCACTCACAGCCATTCCACACATTGTCATTAACACAAATAATCCAATAGTTTTTAACGTAACAGTTTTTCCTCCTGTGTTACTACCTGTAATTAAGATATGATGATGTGGAGGAGCAATCGTATATGTATTTGCTACTACTTTGTCTTGATCAATGAGTGGATGTCTTGCATTTTTGATATATAAACTGCGAGATGAAGTTTGTAAATCAGCAACACAACCATCAAACATCTTTGCCCAAATACCACGTGCAAAAATACTATCTAATAACGCAAAGGTCTCTAAATTCGCCAATAATACTTGCGCATCTTGCTTTACGAGTTGACTTAACCCATATAAAATACGTTGGATTTCTTCTTGTTCCTGACTTTTTAAGCTTTGTAAGCGATTGTTTAAAATCAATAATCCTTTTGGTTCTATATACGCAGTTTGCCCACTGGCACTTTCTCCATGAATAAAGCCATCTACACTATTTTTTTCGGATATTTTAACTAATACACAAACACGATCATTGCGTATTGTTGTAATTGTATCCATCAACTTTGATGCATTACGTGAAATAAAACGTTGAATTTCTTTACTAATATCTGCTTCACAAATACGAATAGATTTACGTATTTGTTTTAACTCACTACTGGCATCATCTTTTACTTCCCCATTTGTAGAAATCTTATCTTCTATTTCAAAAGCTAGTTTATCTACATTCACAAAAGCATCAATCAGCTCTTGTAGATATATTGTTTTTACTTCACTTTCTTTAAAGTATTTTTTTATAGATGTTACCGCATGAATCCCTTGTGCTATTTCTAATAAATCTTGTGTACGTAAGGTTATATCTTTTTGTGCAGCAGTTAGCGCACCTTGTATATCATGTAGTCCTTGAAATGAAGGATTTCCATAATGTACAACTAATTGAAATGCTTCTTTCACTCTTTGTAATTCTTGTTCTACCCATAGTGAATGAAAGTTAGGCTCTAATTGTCGAATTTTTTGTTTTCCCAAGGAAAATGCACAATACGATGCAATTTGATCCTTCACTTTATCTAATTCTAATGCCTCATAATGTTTATTCATTTGTTTCCTCCTGTAAAGCATCCATTACAACTTGGATTTGTTCTTCTTTTACATTTTGCTGTTGTAACCATGCTTGTAACTCTTGTAAGTTCTCAATAGATAAGCCTTCATCTGCTGAAGTAAAGAAAGACTGCAATTCATGAATCGGCACATTGGCATAATTTAATAACTGCTGTGCAACTGGTTCACTATATCGCAACAAACTTTCATTCGCAATCTTTGATGCATTTTGAAAAAATGGAAGTTGACAAATCATATATGCGATAAAACATAGACATATCCCTTGGATGGCTCCTAATGCCATACCAGCATAGCGATTCACAGATGATAAAACAGGTATTTCATTCACTATTTTAAGAAATGGTCGAATACACAGTAACACAATCTGACCTATTATAAAAATACATAGAAACCATGTAAAACGGTTCAAACTATCATAAATCATCTCTTCTAAAAACGTTCCCTGAAATACAGCATACGATCTTGGAAATAAATCATACGTATGTTGAAAAATAGATGATAACCACCAAGATAACATCCCCATAAAGAAAAAACTTAATAAACTAATCACCTTAAATAAAAATCCTTTTTTATATCCACTATATAATAGGAATAAAAATCCTAGTATAATACATCCATTTACATATAATACAGACATTGTATCACATTCCTTTCTATCTTAGTATTTTAACATATTTTCTTAAAAACATACATCCCTTATCTAAGTTGTTTCTTCCTTAACAAACATAAATAAAAAGTTCGCATATAATATATACGAACACTTATTTAAATATATTCGATTTTATAAAGATTGCATTACTTCACTCGCCCATTGAGAGTCTTTTAAGATTGCTCTACCAACACCAATCATATCTGTCTTTTTATCCATTAATAATTGCTCCGCAACTTTTCCTTCAATAATTCCTCCTGTAAGTATAACAGGTATCTTCACTTCCTTTTTTATAGCTTCACTAAGTTCACTAAGTTCACTAAAATACCCTTGTTCTTTATTATTAGGATTTTGATAAACACAAAATCCCCCTGATATATCTAATAAATCAACACCAGCTTTTTCAAATTTTCTACAAGCAATAACACTATCTTCTACAGTAACTCCCCCTTCCATATAATCACAAGCTCCTAATCTTAATGCAATCAAAAAATCCTCCCCTACTGCTTTACGAATCGATTTGATTACTTCTAAATGTAATCTTATTCGTCCATCAAGTGTATTTCCTGTATATACACCCGTTCTTTTATTTGTTAAAGGTGAATAAAATTGACTTAATAATTATCCATGCGCCGCATGAATTTCAACTCCATCAAATCCTATTTCTTTTACCCTAATTGCAGCATTTACAAAATCTTCAATTACTTTTTGAATATCATCTTGCCTCATTTCTTTAGGTAATATCTCCATTTGTTTAATTCCTGGTATCTTTACAGCACTAGCACTTAAAGGAATATGTCCTGTTACTTCTTGTTTAGCTTTACCTCCTGCATGGTTAAGTTGAGCCAATACTTTTGTTTGATTTTGATGTATTATGGATACTAATGTTTTTAAACCTTCCATATCACAATCATTTGCCAATGATACTTGACCTTTACTAGCTTTTCCTTCCTGATTAATATAGCTATGTTCTATAATAATCAACCCTATATAACCTCCCTTTGATTTTTCCGCATAGTAGTCACAAAGACTTTTAGATACCTTACCACTGTCTTCAGCCTTTGCAGTTGCCATAGGTGGCATAACTAAACGATTATTCAATGCTAATTTTCCTATTTTAATAGGTGTTTTTAATAAACTCATATAGTTCCTCCTAGTTTTCATCTTGTGTGAAATTATTATAGCGTGTTATACTAAATAAAGTAAGAACGCACTTTTTTGATAGATACTAACCAAAAGGAGAGTTATGGTATGAATAATGATATAAATTGTGAAAATATTGATGTTCGTCCTTTTACTTATGCTATTTCTTTAATAGACGGCAAATGGAAAATGCATATTTTATTTTGGTTATGGAAGAAGGAAACTCTTCGCTATAGCGAATTAAAACGTGCTTTAGAAACTGTTACACATAAAATGTTAAGCAATCAATTAAAGGAACTTGAAGAAAATGGAATTATCATACGAACTGATTATCCTCAAGTCCCTCCAAAAGTTGAATACTCCCTTTCAGAAATCGGAAAAAGTATGATGCCGATTCTTAGTACACTTTGTAAATGGGGAGTAGAACATATGCCAGAAGATTGGAATTTATAACGTTATATATAAAAGGAGAAATACAATATGAGCACTAGAACAATTACTCTTTCCACTACACAAATTCAAGCATTGAAACAACAGCTCCATGATGCAACAATATGCAAAACACCCCCCTATGCACATTATCAAATCAAAACAAGCGAATGTGTAATCACTGCATATCAATCTGGTAAAGTTGTATTTCAAGGAAATGGTGCAGATTATTATGCAGATGCTTTAGAAACAAAAACAACATCTCCCACAACAAAAAAAACTTTATCACAATATCCACAATGCGGTAGTGATGAGGTTGGTACAGGAGATTATTTTGGACCTGTTGTAGTCGCTGCAAGCTATGTAACACAAGAAGACATTGAATGGCTATCTCCTTTAGGTATACAAGACTCTAAAGCTATTGATGATGAAAAAATAAGACAACTAGGCCCTATTTTGATGGAGAAGCTCCCACATAGTTTGTTAATTTTAAATAATCAAAAGTATAACCAAATACATAAAACAAACAATATGAATGCAATTAAAGCAAAATTACATAATCAAGCATATCTACATTTAGAAAAAAAATTAACAACACTTCCAGAATTTTGTATCATTGACCAATTTACTCCTAAAACATCTTATTTTAAATATCTACAAAAAGAGCCTAACGTTATTCGACAACTACATTTTGAAACAAAAGCTGAAAGTAAATATATGAGTGTTGCATGTAGTTCTATTATTGCACGTTATGTTTTCTTATTATCTTTTGATGCGATGCAACAACGATATGACTTTTCATTTCCTAAAGGAGCTGGAAAGCAAGTAGATAACAGCATCATAAAATTTGTACAACAATTTGGAAAAAAAGAATTAGAGAATGTAGCCAAACTACATTTTGCGAATACACAAAAAGCAGGAATATAATATTTTCTCATAAAGTAAGGGGCTGTGACGAGTAAGAGATTTTGAAATTTCTCTGAAAATCACAGCTTTTTTTATACTCCATTATAATAATTTTGAATA
>CAJFOG010000087.1 GCA_904395785.1 uncultured Eubacterium sp.
AGAAAATGTGGTGGTAGGGGTCGACCCCAAGTAAATCCAGTATATCAAACGATTGATACCTTTCATATTATTCATCATTACTTGATTTAGTTTCTGGATGAATAATGACGCGTACCGTTTCGATATGTTTATCTTTTACTTCTAAAATATCGAAATGTAGATTTTGATAATCTAAACTAGTTTGAGAACCATCTTCTAAGATATGTCCAATTTGTCCTAATAAGAAACCTGATAAAGTATCATATTCTTCTGTATCTAATTGTATAGATAATTCATCATTTACTTCTTTTAAATCTAATAGACCATCTAAGATATAAGTATGTTCATCTATTTTTTGTATATCAGGTTCTTCAATTTTATCATATTCATCTTCAATCTCTCCCATGATTTCTTCAATTAAATCTTCAATTGTAACGATACCGGAGAAACCACCATATTCATCAATTAGAATTGCAATATGTTGATGTGACTTTTGAAGCTCTTTGAATAATTCATCAATTGGCTTAGTTTCTAAAATAAAATATGGTTTACGTAAAATATTTCTTAAATTTACTTTTTTAAAGTCATAGTTTTGTCTATGTGCTTCAATCATAAAATCTTTTATATGTAAGATTCCAATGATATCATCTACACTATCATCGTATACAGGAATTCGAGTATAATGCATTTCCATTAATTCATCTAAGTATTCTTCAATAGGATCATTAATATCAATACAATATACATCACGCCTTGGTGTCATAACATCTTCTGCTTGAATATCATCAAATTCAAAGATATTATTGATCATTTCTGTTTCAGTGGCATTAAAAACACCATTTTCTTGTCCGCTTTCAACAACTGAACGTATTTCTTCACGTGATAATGATTCCTCCACATTTTCATCATGCATTCCAAAAATACGTAATACTATTTTTGTAGAAAATGACAATATCTTAATAAATGGGGAAGCAATACGACTAATTAGACAAATAGGTCTAGCACAAAGCATTGAAAATTTTTCTGCATTTTGTAATGCAATTCGCTTTGGCACAAGCTCACCAAAAATTAATGTTATAAATGATAACACAATCGTAATGACAATTACTGAAATTGTTTCACCATAAGGTACTTTGTAGTTTAGTAGAACGTGTGCGAAACGCTGAGATATACCAGTTGCAGCACTTGCAGAGTTAAAAAATCCTGCCAATGTGATTGCGACTTGTATCGTTGATAAAAATGCAGTAGGCTCACTAATTAATTGTTCAACTAATTTTGCTTTCTTATTTCCTTCTTCTGCTAGTCTATGTATTTTTGTTTTGCTTACTGATACAATTGCCATCTCACTTGCAGCAAAGTAAGCATTGATTAACGTCAATATAACTATCAGCCCAAGCTGTAAAGCAATAGACGTCGTTTGGGGATCTGCATCCATGTTTTAATCTCTCCTTTTTTTATGATGTTGATTGCATTTTAACAAATTTTTATATGATTGTAAAGTCTACATCTAGTATCTAATGCTATGTATTTTTTTATTTTTTAACCCATCGACCATAAATACCACAAGGTAAAACAGTATTTGTACGTGTGATTGGTAATCCAATTTCACCAGCTTCTATATAACCATTTTGGTGTTTTGTCGCAACTGTTGCGTTTAGTAAGTTAAATAATACAGTTGGTGGAAATCCAGTTGTATATGAGTTTATTAAAAAGAATAGTGGATCATCATCTAGGATTTCTAAACAAGCTTGAATTAATGGATAAAGTTGCTCCTCAATCTTCCAAACTTCTTTGTTAGGGCCGCGTCCATAACTAGGTGGATCCATAATAATTGCATGATATGTTCTTCCTCTTCTTTTTTCACGTTGTACAAATTTTAACACATCATCTACGATAAATCTTATTTTTTTATCAGATAAATTAGATAATTCCATATTTTCTTTTGCCCATGCGACCATTCCTTTACTTGCATCAACATGGACAACCTCATCAGCTCCTGCACAGGCACAAGCCATTGTAGCCCCTCCTGTGTAAGCGAATAGATTTAATACTCGAAGATCTTTACGTTGACTCTTACGAATTTTTTCCATCATAAAATCCCAGTTAGCAGCTTGTTCAGGAAAAAGACCAGTATGTTTAAACCCTGTAGGAGATACTTTAAAACGTAGTTCTTTATATTGTATCGTCCAACTTTCTTTAAATTTTTTCTTAAATTCCCAATGACCCCCACCAGAACGACTTCGATGATAATGTGCGTGTGGCTGTTTCCATAAAGCATTCTCATCTTGGATTGGCCAAATAACTTGAGGATCGGGACGTCGTAAAATCACATCTTTCCAACGTTCTAGTTTTTCTTTATTTCCTGTATCTATACATTCATAATCTTCCCAGTATTTCGCAACCTGATTCATTTTATTCACTCCTTTATATGATACATAGTCATATTATATCATGTTTGCTTCTTGTTTGTTAATTAACATCAAAAGTTTTGTGTGCCTAGTAAGTGCATATGTTTTTACAAAAAATAATTTTTTACTTAATATATTTGTGAAGATGAACGATACGAAATGTTTAGCTGATATTAAGCAATGATGTTTGTATCAAAAGAAGATAAATACGAAATATATATGTAGTAAGAAAAATAGGAGATGATTAAAATGGAAAGAACAGTAAAAAAGAAAGTTAAAGGTTTTCTGACAAAGGATGGTGCTGGCGTGCAATTAGTTAGGGTATTAGGTCATGATACTGTTCAAGAATTTGATCCAATTTTAATGTTAGATTCCTTTGATAGCACAAACCCTAGTGATTATACTGTAGGATTTCCTATGCATCCACATAGAGGAATAGAAACGATTACTTATATAGCCAAAGGAAGTATTGTTCATAAAGATAGTTTAGGTAATCAAGAAGAAATAGGCGATGGCGAAGTACAATGGATGAATGCTGGATCAGGTATTATGCATGAAGAAATGTTACCTGCTTCAAAAAGATTGTTGGGGGTTCAATTATGGTTGAACTTGCCGTCAGAATATAAGATGAGCAATCCAAGTTATACAGGTATTAAACATGATAAAATACCAGAAATTCAGTTTTCAGGAGGAATGTTAAGACTTTTAGCAGGAAGATATGAACAATATCAAAGTTATATAGCTCAGTATTTACCAATGAATTATTATGATATTCACTTACAAAAGAATGCACAAATAACATTACAGACGCATTATGATGATTCTATAATGTTATTTACACTTTTAGGATGTATTTATATAGATGATGTGTTAATTGAGGAAAAAACAGCTGTTAAATTAACACAAGGTGATTATGTTAGTATAAAAACAAAAGATGAATATGCACAGGTCTTATATATTAGTTCTAAGGCTTTACATGAACCAGTAGCATGGGCTGGGCCTATTGTGATGAATACGGAAAAAGAATTATACGAAGCATTTGAAGACCTTGAAAACCATACGTTTATTAAGAAAAAAGTTACATATTAATTGATATTAAAATATCATGTAATACATGATGTAAAAGATGATTTTTTGTATAAGTTTTTATCCTTTATAAAGAAAATAAAGTTATGAGTTGTACCAATAGCGGATAATGATATAATAGTAATACTTTATGTAACTTATATTTCTTATTAAAAGAAAGTGTGCTATACTAATAGAGTTTTTAAAAAGGAGGTTGTAATATGAGGCAATATTTACATAAAGGGATTGTTGTATGTTGTATCATTATGGTCGTTCTTGCAGGTTGTAGCCATAAACAAGAAGATAAAAAATCAGATACAACAAACTCTAAAACTGAAGAAAAGCAAATTGCATTAGTAGAAAATAATCGATATGTAGAGCCATTGCATCCTACTACTGAACAAATTGAAGCGTTTAATTTATTAAGTAAAGCAGTAGAAGAGAATAATGAGTTAGAGGAAGCAAAACAAGTTGGTGTTAGTTTCGTCTATGATTTTTTCATGCTTTCTAATAAAGAATCTAGTGATGATGTAGGTGGATTACAATTTATACCTAGTTCTTATATTCGTTCTTTTATGGCTTATGCGAAAGCATATTATTATAGCAATTATGGTACAATTGTAAATGAATATGGGAAAGAATCTTTACCACAAGTAATAAATGTAAATGTGAATAGTATTGAAGCTAGTAAAATATCATATCAAAATATGCAGTATGATGGATATATATTACAAGCAAGTGTAGAATATCAAGAAAACAAGTTAAATTCTAGTATGTTGAAAAAGGATATAAAACTTTCTATAATTGCTACTGATGATTTTAATTTTAATAGATCATACGATTATACTGATAAAAATCTAATAATTGAAGGTGAAAAATATCCTTGTTTTAGAGTGGTGAGTATGAAATAAGGACTGTAGTATCAGTCCTTTTTGAAAGGAGTTTTTATGGCTATTGAGATTATTGTAGAAGCTAAATTAGACAAAGAGAATGAAAAAGAATCATTTACGTCCTTTTTATTGCATTTTTGTAAGCATATGTATTTAAAAGCAGAAGACTATGGAAATCATGTATTAATTGAAGTGTGCCCAAAAGGAAATATTGAAGTAGCTTATGAGGGATGCTTTATTAGTATGAGTGCGAAAACTGATTTAGCAGGTCCAGGGTTTCATGCATTTGTTTGTAAGTTTATTGATGAATTAAAAGAAGCATGTGATTTATCATTTGAAGTGCATGATCATACAAAATATTATGAAGAACGCAACTTTGAAAATTTAAAATATAGTTATTTTTATAAATGGCTACAAGAGATGAGTCAATATGTTATACAACAAAAAGAAGATGTGGAATCTTTATGTTGGACGCATGAAGAATATAAACCATTGTATAAGGAAGGGCATATTATTACAAATATGGGATATATGGCACTTTCAGATTTTCAAAAGAAGGATATTGAAGAATTAGCTTTTCAATTTTTCATATGGAATACGATAGAAAAAGATGCACGATATTATCTTAACTGTGCAATATCTTTATTATGGGAGTCTTGTTTTTTTCAGTATAGTGATATGAATGAAGCAACAGAAAAAGTTGCGAAGACAATTCTTGATTATTTAGAAACAGCTTATGATTTAGATCATGAAATAGCTTTACCGATTGATGTATATCAACTATTATGTAATATATATCATAGAGAGAAAATCATTCCAGATTCCCATAAAAATTTACCTGTGAGTGGATATCGTAGTCAGCCTGTATATTATTATTTTGGTAATTGGCAATTATATGTGAGTGGTTTTGCAGAGCGTAGTTTTGATAAGACTACGAAGACATTACACTTTATGGCTCCATACGAACATGCGAATAAAGCATGGGAATGGATGATGAAAGCAAATGTTTATACAGCAGGTAGTGTTGATCAATCAGTGTTTGATAAGATATATCAGGCAAAAGAAACATTTATATTTACTACTACAAATTATCAGGCAAATGCAATTGTACAAAGTTGTGATGAATTTGAGTTGCTTCGTGTTATTTATCAAAATGATGAAGAAGTATTAGTATTAGATTGTTATTGTAGTGATAAAAAGCATCTAGAAATATTAAAGGAATGGATACAACACGTTGTGTATATCCCAATTGAAACAGAAGAAGATACTATGAAATTGCATATGAATTGAAACGTATGATTTAGAGGTAGTATTTCATAAAAAATTAAATTAGAAAGGTATGATTGTGTGAAAATAGTTAAACGTGATGGTTCTTTACAAGGATTTGAAAAACAAAAAATAGAAACAGCGATGACAAAGGCATTTCAAGAAACAAAAGTTGAAATTTCAAAAGAACAGCTAGAACAAATTACATTAGAGATTCAAGAAGCTTGTGCAAAACGTGAGGATGTAAGTGTAGAAGTTGTGCAAGATATGGTGGAAGAAAAATTAATGGAGCACCATTTTTATCGAGTAGCAAAAGCATATATTTTATATCGTGCTAGACGTATTGAAAAACGTGCGCTTGTACAAGAATTAGTACAAGAGTTACATGATAAAGATTTAGCGTCTGTAGTTTCAAAAATTCAGGAAGATTTCCATGAAGAAGCGTATGATTTAAAAGTGTTATTGTTAAAATTTCATTCTTTCTTAAAAGAAGATATGAATCGTGATGTACGTTTACAAATGTTAATTAAGGCATGTGTTGAGCTGATTAGTAAAGAAGCACCAAAATGGGAGTATATTGCTTCCCGTTTTTATGCGTATCAATTACACCAAGAAATTGATGCACGTATGGCAAAATTTGAATGGAAGTCTTTTTATGATAAGATTTGTTATTTAACAAAAGAAAACTTATATGGTGCGTATATTTTAGAAGCTTATTCTGCAAAAGAAGTTGAAGAGTTAGCACAATATATCGATAATGAACGAGACGCATTATTTACATATTCAGGATTAGAATTAGTTGCGAAACGTTATTTGATTTGTTCACATTCTCATGAAGTTTTAGAAACACCACAAGAGATGTTTATGGGAATTGCGATGCATTTAGCGATGAAAGAAAGTAATCGTTTATACTGGGCAAAACAAATCTATGATATTTTATCGCAACTAAAAGTGACAATGGCTACTCCTACAATGTCAAATGCTAGAAAACCTTATCATCAATTATCAAGTTGCTTTATAGATACAGTAGATGATACATTATCTAGTATTTATAAATCATTAGATAACTTTGCGCAAGTATCTAAATACGGTGGTGGAATGGGTATGTATTTTGGGAAAGTTCGTGCTAATGGAAGTGATATTCGCGGATTTGAAGGTGCAGCTGGTGGTGTTATTCGCTGGATTAAATTAGTGAATGATACAGCTACTGCTGTTGATCAATTAGGAGTTCGTCAAGGAGCTGTTGCGGTTTATTTAGATGCATGGCATAGAGATTTACCAGAGTTTTTAAATTTACGTACGAATAATGGGGATGATCGAATGAAAGCACATGATGTATTCCCAGCAGTTTGTTATCCAGATTTATTTTGGAAAATGGCAAAAGAAGATTTAAATGCTAGTTGGTATTTAATGTGTCCTCATCAAATCTTAAAAGTAAAAGGTTACGCCTTAGAAGATTATTATGGGGAAGAGTGGGAAGAACGTTATTTTGACTGTGTACAAGATAGCCGAATTACAAAACGAGAAATGGTACTAAAAGATGTTGTGCGACTAATATTAAAATCTGCGGTAGAAACAGGAACGCCGTTTACATTTAACCGTGATCATGTGAATAAGATGAATCCAAACCCTCATAGTGGAATGATTTATTGCAGTAATTTATGTACAGAAATTGCCCAAAATATGCGTGCAATTAGTTTAGAAGAACCTGAAATTGTAGAAGTAGATGATGAAACAGTTATTATTAATCGTAGTAAACCAGGAGATTTTGTAGTATGTAACTTAGCTAGTCTTTCTTTAGGTAATTTAAATGTAAATGATGAGGAAGAATTACGTCATACAATTGAGGTAGTTGTACGTGCATTAGATAATGTTATTGATTTAAACTATTATCCTATTCCATATGCAAAAATTACGAATAGAACATATCGACCAATTGGATTAGGTGTCAGTGGATATCACCATATGTTAGTGAAACAGGGACTATCTTTTGAAAGTGAAGATCATTTAACATATGTCGATCATTTATTTGAAAAAATTAATTACTATGCGATTAGCGCAAGCCATGCATTGGCAAAAGAAAAGGGTGCATATCGTATGTTTAAAGGTAGTGATTGGCATAATCAAGCATATTTTACAAAGCGTGGATATGAAAGTGATGAATGGAAGCAATTAGCAAATGATATTACAAAAGATGGGATACGTAATGCGTATTTAATGGCAATTGCTCCGACAAGTTCAACATCTATTATTTCAGGTACAACAGCAGGTGTTGACCCTATTATGAATAAATATTTCTTAGAAGAGAAAAAGGGCAGTATGATTGCACGAGTTGCACCTGATTTAAATCCTAAGACATTCTGGTTATATAAAAATGCACATATGGTAGATCAATCATGGATTGTAAAGGCTGCAGGAATTCGTCAACGTCATATTGATCAAGCACAATCAGTAAATTTATATATTACAAACGAATTTACATTACGTGGCGTATTAGATTTATATATTCAAGCATGGGAAAAAGGTGTAAAAACATTATACTATGTACGTAGCAAATCTTTAGAAGTAGAAGAATGTGAATCTTGTGCATCCTAGGAAGGAGATTATATGGAACAGTTATTAAGAAAACCTCTTTTTAATGAACATGGAGATTGTGAAGTAATTCATCGTCGTATGATTAACGGAAATACGACAAACTTAAATGATTTTAATAATATGAAATATACTTGGGTATCTGATTGGTATCGTCAAGCAATGAATAATTTTTGGATTCCTGAAGAAATTAATTTAAATCAAGATGTGAAAGATTATCGAAAACTAAGTTTAGCAGAAAAGACTGCTTATGATAAAACTTTATCATTTTTAATTTTTCTTGATTCAATACAAACTGCAAACCTTCCAAATATTGGAGAATACATTACCGCAAATGAAGTAAATTTATGCTTAACTATACAAGCATTTCAAGAAGCTGTTCATTCGCAAAGTTATAGTTATATGCTGGATTCTATTTGCTCTCCACAAGAGCGTAATGATATTTTATATCAATGGAAAAATGATGAACGTTTATTAAGTCGTAATAAATTTATTGGAGATTTGTATAATGACTTTATGGAGCATAAAGATAAAGAACATTTAATGAAAACATTGATGGCAAACTATATCTTAGAAGGAATTTATTTTTATTCTGGTTTTATGTTTTTTTATAATTTAGGAAGAATGGGTAAAATGCCTGGATCTGTACAAGAAATTCGTTATATAAACCGTGATGAAAATACACATTTATGGTTATTCCGTTCGATCATTCTGGAATTACAAAAAGAAGAACCAGAGTTATTTAGTGAAGCTAAAATAGAAGTATATCGTGATATGTTGAAACATGGTGTTGAAGAAGAGATTCGTTGGGCTGAATATGTTTTAGGAAATGAAATTGAAGGCTTAACAATGAAGATGGTTTCTGATTATATTCGTTATTTAGGAAACTTACGTAGTACATCTTTAGGATTTGGTATTTTATATGAAGGATATGAAAAAGAACCAGCTTCTATGGAATGGGTATCAATGTATGCGAATGCAAATTTAATAAAAACAGACTTTTTTGAAGCAAAAAGTACAGCCTATGCGAAAAGTAGTGCTTTAGTAGATGATTTATAATCATACATAATATTGGTAAAATTAAGAATTTATAAGATAAAATACTCTTTATTTTTCTTAAATACGTGATAGACTTCATAAATAGCCTATAATTGTAGTGCTAAGAGGTGACGTATGGAAAAGAGTAGTGAAATCAACCGTATCTTAGGAGCTACAATTAGAGAACGGTTGGAACAAAAAGAAATGACTCAAAATGAGTTGGCAGAAGCTGTTGGCTCTACACAAAGGTCTATTTCATCGTATGTAACTGGAAAAACACAGCCACCTTTAGATATTTTAAAAAGTATCTGTAGTGTATTGGAAATAAGTATTGATCAAATTTTGATGTTGCCAGTATATCATTATCCATATCGTATAGTGAAAGATAAGGATGAATTAGAATTATTAGAATGTTTACAAGGGTTAAACGTAGCAAATAAAAAAGAGTTTGTACGTGTAACAAAACAAATGCGAAAACTGATGAAATAGGCAGTTACATAATAAAGGTATGTATAAAAGCATGCCTTTTATTTATATTCATAAATTACTAAAGTTGCATATATACATATAAAAAAATAATTTTTTATATGTATATAGTATTCCATGTATAGACAAAAAGTATATTAGCCTATACTATATATAGGTAAAGGTGGTCTATATATGCAAAATGAAAAAGTGCAGTTAGAACTTACACAACAAGAATATGAAATTATTTCATTTTATCGCTCTTTAAATAAGGACAAAAAAACATTGTTTCTTGATTTTATAGAGTCTCTTTCTCAATTAATTAAAGATTGTAGTGATGAATAGATAAAGAATAAATTTTTAAAGTTGGCGTTTATTTCATCTTATGCTATGATGATATTGTTAAGAAAGGGTGCTGAAAGATGAAAATAGAAAACTGGAAATTATTATTTATTTCAATATTTTATATTGTATTTGCGATTATTTGTTACATGGTACCAAAGGAGAAATTTTTAAACTTTTTCTATATTGCAGGATTAATGATTGCGGTAGTTGGTTTCTTACAAATTGTCATGTATTTTTTAAAGAAAGATTATTTAAAACCAAATACATATGGTTTTTCTTTTGGTGTGTTGTATGGAACAGTAGGAATTATTCTTGCTTCTAGACCAGAATTTATCGTAGATAATTATCCAATAGTAATAAGTGCTGTAATTGTTTTAGATAGTACATTACGTATGCAATATGCAATGAATTTATTTCGATTAGATAACAAACATTGGATAGTACACTTTATTTTATCTATTATACCTTGGGTAATCGGGCTATTTGTGATATTATATCCAATTCAAGATGAAATACTACAAAATGTTTTTATTTTCTTATTATTACTAGATGCTATTGCAAATATATATACAGTAATATATTATCATAATTTTGTAAAACAGTTTGGGTATTATGGAAATGAAATTTTAGATATTTCATCAATGAATCAAGAAGAGTAAAAAAGGGGCTGTGACAGATAAATAGTCCTAAATACTAAAAAAACGTGTTGACTTCATTTAGAAGAAAACACGTTTTTTATGGTATAATTCAAATATGAATAATAACCTAAATAACCAAATCTATTATAA
>CAJFOG010000088.1 GCA_904395785.1 uncultured Eubacterium sp.
AAAAGAATCAAAAATAAATGAAAAAGAAACAGTAAATACATCTGATCAGACAAATACTTATATGTGGTGGCTAGTAACAGCATCAGTTATCTTAATGATTGTTTGTGGTTGTAAATATGGATTGTATAAAAAAAGTGATAAATAGTAATAAAATATTTTGAATCAAGAGTTTTTGGGCAATTATAGAAGAGAAATCATAATAAGGTTTCTCTTTTTATATAATATATATGGTTATAGTGAATAGTTACTAAATAGTTAGTGTTATGATAGTATTTTTTGTATTCAACCATTATAAGAGATATCTAGTTTCTTTTGATAATCTTTAGATATTCTTTTAAATTTACAATTTAAATTCATGATATAATCTGGTTGGAGGTAAGGGTATGTTAGAAATAAAGCATTTATCAAAAACGTATAAAACAAAAAAGCAAGTCGTATGTGCATTAGATGATGTATCATTGACAATACAAGATAAAGGAATGGTATTTATCTTAGGGAAAAGTGGTAGTGGAAAATCTACTTTATTAAATGTATTAGGAGGATTAGATTCCTATGATAAAGGAGAAATTATTATCCATGGGAAGTCTAGTAAACAATTTCATCAATCAGATTTTGATTCTTATCGTAATACATTTATTGGATTTATCTTTCAAGAATATAATGTTATGGACAACTTTACGGTAAAAGAAAATATTGAATTAGCTTTACAATTGCAAGGTAAAAAAGTTGAGGAAACAACATTACAAAATATCTTAAAAGAAGTAGATTTAGTAGGATTAGCAAATCGTAAGCCAAATGAATTATCAGGAGGTCAACTACAAAGAGTAGCAATTGCTAGAGCATTGATTAAAGAACCAGAAATTATTATGGCAGATGAGCCTAGTGGAGCATTAGATAGTAAAACAGGAAAACAAGTATTTGATACACTGAAAAAATTATCAAAAGAAAAGTTAGTAATTGTTGTATCACATGATAAGGAGTTTGCGCATCAATATGCTGATCGTATTATCGAATTAGCTGATGGTAAAATTATTAGCGATATTACAAAAGGTAAAGTAGAAGTATCAAAAGAACACAATCATCTACAAATCGTAGATAATCAATATATTCGTATTCGTAATTTCAGTAAATTAACAAAAGATGATTTACAAAAATTATGGGATGTATTGAAACAATATCATCAAGATATTCTTATTTTATTAAAAGATGATCTTACAAAAGAAATGAAACAACGATTACATATTGA
Source organism: uncultured Eubacterium sp. (assembly GCA_904395785.1). Lineage (GTDB taxonomy): Bacteria > Bacillota_I > Bacilli_A > Erysipelotrichales > Erysipelotrichaceae > Amedibacterium. The sequence continues at coordinate 1,247 of CAJFOG010000088.1, forward strand.
AGAAGATGATATTTATGCATTTAAGAAGACAAATTCTAATGATATAAGAAATGAAAATAGACAAGTATTATCTTTAATTAAGGCAAAGTTACCTATGAAAAGTTCTATGAAATTGGCTTGTTCAAATTTAAAAGTAAAACCAATTCGTTTGATTATTACTATATTACTATCTGTGGTAGCATTTACTTTGTTTGGAATTACAAATACAATGTCAAGTTATCAAAAAGAAGTGGCGACATTTGATTCTATGAAAGATCAAGATATCGATTATATATCTATTGATAAGCATATGAATATAGGTAGTGGATTAAACAAAATGGATTTTGCTACCAAATTAAATGATGAAGATTACACACGCTTACAAAAAAATTATCCAAATATAGCATTCACAAAAACATTTTCTAATGCAAATATACAAAACTCACTAGATGTATCATATAATGTTGCGAAATTAGATATGCTGCAAGATGAAAATCCTAATCATAATGTTTCAGGATTTTCAGGACTAAGTGTCATGGATGAAAATATTATAAAGCAGAATGGATATAGCTTAGATGGGGCATTAGCTAAGAATGATGATGAAATTGTAATCACAAAGTTTTTGGCAGAAACATTTGTAAATTTTGGTTATCAATACGAAGATAAACAAGGAAAAATACAAACAAAAGATATAAAAAAAGCGAATGATATGATTGGTAATACAATACAACTTCAAATAAATGGAGAAACAAAACAATTTGTCGTCACAGGGATATTAGATACAAATATTAATTTACAGCGTTATGAAGTGTTAAATAATGATACAGAAGGTATGGCAAATTATTACTTACAAACTGAGTTATATCAATTGTTATATACTTCCTATCATTGTTTAGGTTATGTCTCTAATCATATGTTACAAGAAACGATTGATCGTTATAATGTATATACTTTGCAGACGGAAGAAATAAGTTTACAAATGCAAGATGACTATTTATCAAGTAGTAGTGTACTATATGAAAAAGATATTGAGCAACGTCAACTAGTAGACTATCAAGATGGTGATGTATATATAAATTATAATATGATAAAACATCATGTATTAGAAAATGGGGAAACAGTTCAACAGTTTGTCGAACAATATGTGTCAGTAGATATGAGTCAAAAAGAATCATTCACCGTAATGACTAAGCAGTTACAACTATTAAAAGATGAATTATTAAAGAAATCAGAATTATATAAGCATAGTTATGTAGAGCGAGAAACACAAACATTAAAAATAGCGGGTGTTTATATACCTATAAATTCTGTAGATAATGAAATGATGGTTGTGACAAAACAAGGTGAAGGGAAAATGACAATTGAAAAAGATGGGTATATGGATTTTCTAATTGCTCCAATGTGTGATGATAATACTTTGAAAAACGTAATTTCTTATACTTATAATGATGGATTGCCTAATATTGATTATGGTCTAAGAAATCAAATTATGCCAATGTTAGAAACGGTAAATAGTGTTGTATTTACATTAAAAGATGTATTATTCTGGTTAGGAATTGGTTTTGCCTTATTCGCAGCAGCCATGTTTAGTAATTTCATCGCAACAAGTATAGCAAATAAAAAGCGGGAAATAGGTATTTTACGTGCAGTTGGAGCTAGAGGGATTGATGTTTTAAAAATTTTCTTAAATGAGGGGTTTATAATTGCATTATGTAATGCATGCATTTCAATGATTGTATGTTTTATAGGTGTACAATACATGAATCATTTTATAAACGATTCATTTAGTGTGATTGTTACAATATTCCATTTTGGGTTATCACAAGTTATGTATATTATCTTAGTTTCAGTACTAGTCGCATTATTAGCTTCTGCTATTCCAGTATATAAAATATCACGTAAAAAACCAATCGATGCGATTAAAAACAGAAAGTAATATATAAAGTATGGAATTTAACTCCATGCTTTTTTATTTTAAGTAAATATGCTAATAATCTATGAATATAAGTGTATTACATAATCATTATTAAAAATAGGAAAGAAGTACAAAAAAGATTAAATGAAGTAAGTATGAAATAGGTGAATAGTAAATATAAACAAGCTACTACTAAGTCAAGTACAAACAACAAAAAGTAAATAGAATATTTTTATTAGGTATTTTATGAAGTACGGTTGCGTAAATTGTATTTCTTTCATATAAAAAGTACTATGATAGTGTATTGATAGCTATCATAGTACTTTTTAGAATAGTTTTATAGTTGGATAATGAATCCATCGCTCATCTAATGTTATTTGTTGTAGAATAGGTTGATGGCATCGTTGATAATAATACGTTTTAGTTTTTGTAGAGTAACAACTACTATATACGCTTATTTCATCTTGTACGCATCCTAATGGCATGCTTACTTGTGCTAGTGTTGTAAACATACGGTATATATTTTCTTCTTCACTTTCTACTGTTGGATAATGCGTATTTACATAACTAGCTTTTATAAATCGAGATTGTGGTGTGTAATCACCAGGAAGAGCGAAACTCCCAGTTCCTACACCTAATGGTTTTAATGTATAATCATTCCAATTTATGGAGTCTTTACTATTTGGTTGAATTCCTACATATTGATGAAGGTTCATAAGATGCCAATCAAAACTAGGATTATTGGTAAGTACATTTACAGGGTTATTATAAATTTTTATTCCTTGTTTTGTAGGTTCAACTACGATTGTTTGATGAGCGTCACTAATCATCCAATGTGCAGGTACAGTAGGCATTTGGTTATGTAAAGGTGTATCAATAAACACAACATCTTGTAAGATAGGTAATAATTGTGCTACAGTATCAAAATTTTGCAGTACCCACATCATGAATTCATAACTTGTTAGATTTATTTTGTTAGGTATAGGATGTGGGTGATAATATGCAAAAGTAGGGAAGTTTAAATTGGCAATACATAATCCATTTTCATTTGCTGCATCAAAATATAAAGGATATGTCTTGTCGCAAATTCCCATGCCAATAATAGCTTTTGTAGTTTGTATATTAGGTAAATGTTTGAAAGAGAAATTATAGTTTCTGGGTGTAATCATCACAGTTTCACCATAACTACTTGATACATCTAAATTTCTTCCAAAATATAATTGTTGATGCTGATTAAGAAAGCTTACACAAGTACACATAATTTGTCCTCCTTATAATCTATTATATATTATATAACATAAAGGATAAAATATAAAATATAAAAAAACTTTCCTAAGAAAGTTATCTTTTTAATATGGCAGGGGCAGAGAGAATCGAACTCCCACCAGCGGTTTTGGAGACCGTTATACTACCATTGTACTATGCCCCTGTATCTTGTTTGCCTAAGTATAATAACATGGAAAATAAGAAATAGCAAGTAAAAAATAAAAAAATTAAAAAAATAATATGATAATAGATTTTTACTATAAGCCTATGATACAATACTACCGAATAAAATGATGGATATTCATATAGTATATAAGGAGATATAATATGGAAAAAAAGAAAATAGATGTAAAAGAATTATTAGAAAGAAGTCGTGCAAATAAACAGCAGATGCAAACAAAAGCACTTAAGAAAACATTAGGTAAAAAGAAAAATGGTGCGAAATTTGGCAAAGTGAATTTTAATGGATAATTTAACATAACATTATATATTCTTAGGTAAGAAGCCTAAGATTTTTTTCATCAAGTAAAGAGTAGAGGTAAGATATGGACGCAGATAAATTATTAGAAACAATTGCTTATGCAGGGAAATTACTTATTGAAAGTGGCGCAGAAATTTATCGTGTAGAAGAAACGATGGTGAAAATGAGTCGTAGTTTTCCAGAAGTAGAGGATGCGCAAAGTTTTGTATTACCGACAGGAATTATGCTTTCTTTAACAATTCAAAACAAAACAGTCACAAAAATTTTAAGGGTACACATTAGAAATGTTGATTTGCATTGTATTGATCGTATTAACTTTATATCAAGAGATTCGCTGAAGCATTCATATACATTATCACAACTATCAAAAGCATTAAAAGATATTGCAGATGAACAGCGTTATTCTTTTTTTGTGACAATGATGTTTGGAGCATTAGGTGCAAGTGGTTTTGCGCTATTTTTTGAGGGTACATGGTTAGAAGCAGGATGTACATTTTTTATTGGAATTGTCATTAAATGTGTGACTTGGCTTATGGAGCGTATACAAATTAATGCGTTTTTAACACATGCTTTAGCCGCTGCATGTGCAGCAAGTTGTTCATTTTTATTACAATTATGCTATCCACATGTAAATATCGATATCTTAATTATTTCAAGTATTATGTTATTAGTTCCAGGGTTAGCAATTACAAATGCAATTAGAGATACAGTTGCAGGTGATTATTTATCAGGTGTTGCACGTGGTGTAGAAGCTTTTTTAGTTGCAGTAGCGATTGCACTGGGGGTTGGTTTTATCATTAGTATTTGTTTAGGAATATAAGGAGGAATATAACCTTGATGAATCTTATTATTGAAGTAATTGGTAGCTTTTTAGCAAGTATAGGATTTGCGATATTATTTAATATAAAAGGAAAACACGTAATTATTGCAGGTCTTGCTGGTGCAATTGGTGCATGTGTTTATAAGATGGCACTATTATATGATTGTAGTGAAATGATGGCTATCTTTATTGCATCTTTATGTTTTTCTTTTTATTCAGAAATATTAGCACGTATTTGTAAGACACCAGTTACAACATATATTGTTTGTGCATTAATTCCTTTGGTTCCTGGTGGAGGAATGTATCAAACGATGCTACAAGCATTACAAGGAAATATAGATCAAGCACTTACTACTGGATTGAATACGTTAAGTATTGCAGGTGTTTTAGTAAGTGGTATATTAATTGTTTCTACGCTTATGCGTACAGTATATAGAAGGAGAAGTAATTTATGAGAAAAGTAGAGTTATTAGCACCGGCAGGTTCTTTTGAAGCATTGCGTGCAGCAGTTGAAAATGGTTGTGATGCAGTATATTTAGGAGGCGTCATGTTTGGAGCTCGTGCTTTTGCGAATAATTTTGAAATAGAGGAATTAAAAAAGGCGGTTGCTTATGCACATGTGCATGATGTATCTGTATTTGTAACGATGAATACGATTATATATGAAGATGAAATGGAAGAAGCACTTGCGCATGCAAAGGCATTACAAGAAGCAGATGTAGATGCGATTATCGTACAAGATTTAGGATTATTTTATAAATTGAGACAGTTATTACCAGATATGGAGTTACATGCTTCTACACAAATGCATGTTCATAATCCCCAAGGAATTAAGTTATTAAAAGAAGCAGGGGCAAAACGTGTTGTAGTTCCAAGAGAAACTAGTATTGAAGATATTCGAACATATTCTAAATTAGGTGTTGATTTGGAAGTGTTTGTGCAAGGAGCAATTTGTGTTTCTTATTCAGGGCAATGTTTGATGAGTTCTATGACACTTGGAAGAAGTGGAAATCGTGGTGCCTGTGCACAAAATTGTCGTATGCAGTATACATTAGAAAAAATAGAAGATAATAACATAGAGGAGATACCTACAAATGGTGTATATTTATTAAGCCCTAAAGACTTAAATACATTAGAAATGATACCACAGTTAATTGAAGCAGGTATTCATTCTTTCAAAATTGAAGGAAGAATGAAGCGTCCAGAGTATGTAGCGTTGATGACATCTTTATATCGTAAAGCAATTGATGCTTATTATACAGGTAAACCATTTAAAGTAGATGAGGCAACACAACAAGAAATGCAGAAAGTGTTTCATCGTGGCTTTACCGCAGGACATTTGTTCCACCAAAAAGGTAGTTCTTTAATGAATCAAATTCGACCAAATCATATTGGAATTGAAATAGGAACTGTTACACATGTACATAAAGGTAAAATGACAGTAGCATTAACACAGGATTTACATCAAGGAGATGGTGTTCGTATCTTAGGTGATAAAGAGGATATAGGATTTCATGCGAATAGGATATATAAAAATGGATTATTAGTAAATCATGCGAATGTACAAGACATCATTCAATTAGATGTGAAAGAGTTTGTGCAAGTAGGAAGTAAAGTTTTAAAAACAACAGATGTAACACAGCTTCAACAACTTCAAAAAACATATGAGGGAATACAACGTCGTATGCCAATTAAGGCAGAATTTATTATGCAAGAAGGAAGTTATCCATCATTGCTTGTGTACGATGAACAAGATCATCATATATATGTTCAATCTGAAGTTATATGTGAACAAGCTCGAAAAACCCCATTAACGAAAGAACGTATTATTGAACAATTACAAAAAACAAAAGATACTCCATTTATCATTAGTGATATTCATATCACAATGGATGAACAAGTTACTTTCCCAATTAAAGCATTAAACCAAATGAGAAGAGAAGCGTTAACACAATTAGAAGAAGCAAGAAAACAGCGATACGTTAATCGTCGTGTAGTAGAGGAAGAAGAACGTATACAACTTCCAAAACAAGAACAAACACTATTTGTCAGTATTCATACATTAGAACAGTTTGAGGCTTGTAAAGAAGTAGGAATTACGCAAATTTATGTAGAAAATGATGCGTTATTTCATAAATTAGTGAAACAAGGAGAAACTGTTTACTATCGATATTCAAGAGTAATGAAACACGCTTATGACTATGTGCATGGGTTAGTTCAAGAAGTAGGTGGACTGTATGAAGGAAAAGCGTATATATGTGATACCTCTTTAAATATTACAAATGCTTATGCAGCAGCGTTTTTATTTCATCATAAAGCACATATTGCAACATTATCGTTAGAACATAATAAAGAAAGTATGCGTAAATTAATCAAAAGCTTTAATGAGCGATATCAACAGGAAGGGAATTTCGCTTGCCAAGTATATGGACATCAAGAATTGATGCTAAGTGAATATTGTCCAATTAATGCATGTATATCAGATAATGATAAGAAACATTGTGCATTATGTAGAGGAAAAGTGCGATATGCATTAAAAGATATCAAAGGGCATCGTTATCCAATAATGACAGATATGGATTGTCGTATGCATTTATTAAGTGAAATGGCACAAAATAATATTGCAGAAATACCTTCTTATAAAGAAATTGGGATTCATTCATTTTTATGTTCATTTACAATTGAGGATAAACAAACGTGTTTACAAGTATTAAATACGTTAAAGGAGTACATGTATGAATAGTGAACATTTACTACATCATAAAGTTTCTAGGCTATATTTACATTATTTATTCCCAACATTACTAGCAATGGCTAGTAATTCTTTATATTGTTTAGCAGATGTGTATTTTGTCTCAATAGGAGCAGGTAGTACAGGGTTAGCTGCAATGAATATTGCCATGCCAGTATTTATGATATATTCAGCTATTGGACTAACTTTTGGAGTAGGAGGGGCTACGATTATGTCAATAGCAGAAGGAAATAAAAATACGCTTTTAAGAAATCAAGCATTTAGTTTAAGTATGGTTTTAAATATTAGTATTGGTCTTATCGTTGCGATATTAGGTACCATGTTTGCGGATACATTTGCTTATGCACTTGGTAGTAGTGAAGCATTGTTACTTGATGTGAAACAATATTTAATACCTGTGAATATGGGGGCATTTGTATTTGTGTTAAATTATGCAGGAGCAGTTTTATTAAGAAATGATCATGCTCCAAAACTTGCGATGATTGCTACGATTACTGGAAATTTATCAAATGTAGTATTAGATTATATTTTTGTCATCGTGTTGAAACAAGGATTACAAGGAGCAGCAATTGCAACCGTATTAGGAACATTGATTAGCGTATTATGTATGAGTATTCACTTTATTAGAAAACAACATACTGTGCATTTTCAATGGAATTGTATGAAAGTGTCACTAATAAAAAGGATGTGCATGAATGGTAGTGGAAGTGGTATTTTAGAATTAAGTGCAGGAATTGTCATATTAGTATTTAATTTTGTAATTTTACAGTATGCCGATGAGCAATTTCTTGCATCTTTTGCGATTGTAACGAATATTGCTTTTGTGTTAAAAGGATTATTAAATGGTTTTGCACAGGCAGCTCAACCGATTATTTCTACAAATTATGGAGCAAATAACAAAATAAGGGCACAAGAAGCATTTTTTGTGTCTCTATGGTATAGCGGATTATTTTCATTATGTATATACATCTTATGTTTATTATTCCCAAAAGAAGTTGCAAGTATTTTTGCGAATCAAGATCAAGAATTAATCATATTGGCAGGCAAAGGTATTATGTATTATTTTTCAGGATTAGTAAGCACAGCTTTATTGACAATGTATTTATATTATTTTCAATCCATTGAATCAGGAAGAATTGCAACGATACTAGCTGTGTGCAAAGGATTTATCTTTGTATTACTATTTTTATGGGGATTATTATGGTTATTTGGTGTTAGTGCGATTTGGTTTTGTGTACCATTAGCTGAAACGATTACTTTATTTATTGCATGGTGGATAAGGAAAAGAGGAATGAAAAATGAGTAAGCAACTACTTGATATGTTTTATGAATATGTGCATATGTTTGATATACAAGATGAAAAAATTGCGTTAAAAGTTTCCCATACGATTCGTGTAGCAAATACCGCAAGACAATTAGCAGAAAAAATGATGCTGTCTAAAAAAGATTGTGAATTCGCTTTTTGTATTGGTTTATTACATGATATAGGACGATTTGAACAAGTAAAACAATATCAAACATTTGTCGATGCAGATAGTGTAGACCATGCACAGTTAGGTATTGATATTTTATTAGCAAATAATAAAGCATTGTTACGCAAATTTATATCAGATGAAAGTTTAGATGAGATAGTATTACAAGCAATTTATTATCATAATAAGTATGAAATAACGCAGTTTCTAGACCATCATACTTTATTACATTGCCAGTTAATTCGAGATGCAGATAAGTTAGATATTTTTTATTTATCAACATTCACAAGTTGTGAAATATTATATCGTTGCAGTAAAGAACAATTACAGTCACAAATATATTCCGATAACGTATTCAATCAAATTATGAAACAAAAAAGTGTAGTACATAGTGATCGAAAAAATAATATTGATATTTATATTTCACATATGGCGATGGTATATGATTTGAATACAGGTGTTGCGAAAGCATGGTTATATGAAAAGGGATATATGGAGATGATAGCTACTAAATTTTGTTTTACCAATGTAAAAGTCCAACAAGGAATCAATATGGTACATAAACAGCTACAAGAATATTTAAAAAAGCATAGCTAATGTTGTGCTTTTTTTGTTATTTGGTTATAAAATGGTTATAAATAAAAATAATTAACAAAAAAGTGAAAAAGTAATACCAAAATGATTGACAATCAAACTCTTTCGCATTATACTTTGTTTGTCAAAAGTTAAGGAAATTAAGATTTTATGAAAGGTGAGAACAGTTATGAGTAAATTATATGATTTAAGTAAAAAGTTAGGGATTCTATGTTTATGCTGTATTGTATGTATGACATGTATTGATTCTATGGTGTATGCGAATCAATTAAAAAGAATTCAGCAATGGGAGTGGATCAATGATCATGAAGAATCTGTAAAATTTAATGAAACAAATAAAAGATGGGAAATATACGTTGATACGAAAGATAAAAAACAACTAAAGGAAAAAATAATTCCTTTACTTCCTAATCAAATAAAAGCTATGATATCTACTAAGAATCAAGTAGAACTGATAGATTTAACTTGGGATGAATCGATATTTGAAAAAGAGTTTGTGAATCAAGAGCTTGAATTAATGCCGTCTTTTTCAGAATTATACACATTTGAAAATGGTATTAGTAGTCCGAGCATTTTCATAATTTGGGATGAAAATATAAGTGAAATCACAGAAAGTACAGCGCAAACTGTAGAAAAACAACAAGAAAATCAAGAAGAAACTATGAAGCAACAAGGTGATAAAGAAGAAAAGAGTAAAAAAGTTGAAGATTCAAGTGAGCAACAAGAAGAAAAGGTACAAAGTAAAAAAGAAACAAAACAAACACAATATGCAACACAAGAACAAGTAGATAAGCATATAGTAAATGATGCGATAACACCTTTTGGAACGATAATTCATGTATTTGATTATTGGACGAATGATGAGGATAGTAAGCGTAACGATCCAGACTTTAATGTTAAGGATAATACACTAGAAGGTGGTATTAATAAGGGTCATACATTAAAATTTAGTAAAGGTAGTGGGAGTTCGTTTAATAAATGGACGAATGGAAAAAATCCATATACAGGGATGGTTGGAAATACTTTAGGAAGTGATGGATATCCAACATTATTAAGTATTGCGGATAATACAGGTAGTGCAGGTTCTTTATCATATGTATTTAATCCCAATGAAGCACATAGTGGTAAAAAAAGTTTTTCTAATGTAGGCGGATTACTACAAGTAGATGAAAAAGGATATTATTATTATGATAGTACGAAAAACTATGCATATTTTGATGAGAATACCAATAATTTTATCTTATATGATACACCGGGAATTGCTCGTAATAGTAGAGCAGGACAATTCTTTCCATTTACCTCAGCAACACAGGTGTTTTTAGGAGAAAGTGCTGATGGAAAATTAGAAAATGGATGGACAGTTGATCAAAATGGTAAAATTAATATTGATGAATCTACTAAAAATTTCATAACTTCAGATAGAGATATTAATCATTATTTTGGGCTTACAATGGCAACACGCTTTATTCAACAAAATAATGGAAAAAGTTATGGTGGATCAGCAATAACTTACGAATTTTCAGGAGATGATGATGTTTGGGTATTTATTGATGATGTATTAGTTGCAGATTTAGGTGGAATTCACGATGCAGCTAGTTTAGCTATAAACTTTGAAACAGGAGATGTTTCAATTAATGATAAAATAACACATACATTAAAACAAGCATTTACAAATGCAGGAAAAGAAAAATCTACTGATTGGAATGGTAATACATTCGCAAACGAAACAACGCATACATTAAGATTCTATTATTTAGAAAGAGGAAATTATGAATCGAATATGAGTTTAAAATTTAACTTAGTGCCAATTCAAGAAAACTCAGTTTCTAAAGTAGATGAAACAGGGGATGGTATTGCACAGGCGAATTTAAAATTATATCCTGCTGATAAAGACTATAAAATACAAGGTAATGCTATTTTTGAAGGTAATACTGATGGTAATGGAAATGTATCGATTGTTGATGAAGAAGGATTACCATTAACATTTGAAATGTTGGCACAAGAAAATAATACAAATTATTTTGTATTAACGGAAGAGTCAACACCGAATGGTTATCGAGGACAAGCAGATGCACATATTCGATATGAACCTGAAACAGAAATGATATTTGTAGAAGATGTTTGGGAAACAGGGAATTATGGGAATAATCAAATTACATTAATTGCACCTAATGAAGTGGAATTACAAAATATGTTTATGGATGAAAAAAATCCAGTAAAGTTAAAACCATATGAAAATATTGATAGTGGCAAAAATGGTAAGTTTTTTGCAGTGTTACAAATGCGTAAGGATATGGATAAAGCCTATGAAGATGAAACAAATTGGGCGCCTATTTCAGGTAATGCACAAGATGGATGGAAAGTAAGTAGTAACAATTCGGTTTCTACAATAGTAGAGGCGGCGAAAATTAATCCAGTTGTTTTAGAAATAGATGCCAGTGGAGCATTAATGGGAACAGTGGAGCATTTACCTGGTATTGACTTTTCTCAATATTATTTTGCAATGAGCAAGGATAAGCAAGCGAATTATCAAGAAGATTTACGTTATGTTGGTGTTTTATACTATACGACAGGAATTACGAAAAAGTCGGATGGAACATATGATTTCTCAGGTGTTACACAACAAAATACACAAAGGGTTACAGATGATTCATTAGCAACATTTGATCGTAAATTTTCAACAAGAGTAAGCTTCTCGAATATTCAAAATTATTTTGTCGTACAAAAAGTTGATGACGCAAACCAACCAGTACAAGGAGCTAAATTTAACTTATATAAAGAGGAGCAGCTTGAAAATGTAGATGGGGAGCTTGTTGTAAAACAAGGGCAGATACCATATGATTCAGTTACTACATCAAAGGTAATCACAAAAGGTGGTATTGAAATGCAAGGTGCTGCAATATTTCCATCAGCCTTTATGTATGGCTCACAAAGTCAAAAGTTGCTTGAACAAGGGGTGTATTATGTAGTGGAAGATGATCAAAATGAACAGATTCAAGGAGTTAAATATGAAGTAAATAAAACACCGATTAAAGTAATAGTTGATAATCAAAATGTATATGCAAATGCAGGGGTAAAAGGGGATGGTATTACCACGTCATTATCAGTGGCATCAGTGATAGGAAGTATGGTGCAATTTGCTGTTGATGATAAAGTGGATACGACTTTAAGGGATATTAAAGCACAGATGTTAACCTCTAATAGTAGTCAATTATCAAATGCAGTATGGTCTACATGGGATAAGAAAGCAAATTTGGCTTTACAAGATACAAATAATGGAGAAATGCACTTATCTTATGTTGGAAAAGGTCCTTCAGGATATTATGAAGCACAAGTAATTGATCAAAAACAATCAACAAGAACGTTAAGAAATGAAGAAGGATGGTCTAAATTAGAAATTCACCAATGTTTATCAAATGGGGATAATGATTTAAAAACAAAGCTGGTAAACAAAAATAATGAGGAAATAGATATTAGTAATTTGTTTATACCTACATTAATGATTACTGTTACAAATCAAAGGAAAGAATTAGGAAGTTTACGCATTGAAAAAATTGTAAATGGTAGTGAAGAAGATCAGCAAAAAGACTTTACATTTGATTTGACTTTTCATGATGAATATAATCAACCGCTGAATTCATTAATAAGATACCAATATAATGATGAAAATGAAATGCACTATTTAAAAGTTACAGATGGTAAAGCAAGTATAACTTTACATCATGATCAATATCTTACATTCTACAATATACTAAAAGGTACAACATATCATATAGAAGAACAAAGTATAGATGGGTTTCAAGTATCTTCAAAAAACGAACAGGGTACTATTCGTGAACATTATGAAGCAAAAGTGCAGTTTATAAATACACGAGTTATTGATATCCAAGGTAATAAGACTTGGAAAGATCAAGATAACATATATCAAAAACGACCTGAAAATATTACTGTAAGACTGTATGCGGATGGAAAAGAATTAGACAAACGTATTGTAAGTGAAAAAGATAATTGGTCTTGGAATTTTAAACAACTACCAGAATATAAAGGTAATAAAAAAATACAATATACATTAACAGAAGATGAAGTGGCAGGTTATGAAGCAGAGGTAAATGGATTTAATATTATTAATCATTATAATCAAGAAAAAATAAATATACCAGTACAAAAAGTATGGGATGATGAAAATGATTTATATAAGAAACGACCAGATAACATTGTGGTTGAATTATATGCTGATGGTGCTTTTACAAATCAAAAAATTATACTAAGTGAAGAAAATCAATGGCAAGCAGAATTTAAAAATGTTGATTTATTAGCAGATGGGAAAGAGATAACTTATGAAGTTAAAGAAATAGAGGTAGCACATTATAAAAGTAATATTCAAGGAAATATGAAGAAAGGATTTATTATTACGAATGTATATACGCAAT
>CAJFOG010000089.1 GCA_904395785.1 uncultured Eubacterium sp.
AGAGAATTTGAACAAATGGAATTAGAGTTTTTTTGTCAGCCAGGTACTGATTTAGAATGGTATGAATATTATAAAACTTACTGTATGAAGTTTTTGACTGATTTAGGTGTTAATGCAGAAAACTTACGTTTCCGTGATCATACAGAAGATGAGTTGGCTTTCTATAGTAAAGGAACATGTGATATTGAATATAATTTCCGTTCACAAATAGGATGGGGTGAAATTTGGGGTATTGCAGATCGTACAGATTATGATTTAAAGCAACATCAAGAAGCTTCTAAAAAATCATTAGAATACCTTGACCCTACGACAAATGAAAAGTACTTACCTTACTGTATTGAACCTTCAGTAGGAGTTGAGCGTTTATTACTTGCATTTATGTGTGATGCATATGATGAAGAAGTATTAGAAAATGATACACGTATTGTTATGCGTCTTCATCCATTCTTAGCACCTATCAAGGCTTGTGTAATGCCTTTATCTAAAAAATTAAATGATAAAGCTATAGAAGTATTCCAAATGCTTGCTTCTGTGGTAAATTGTGATTTTGATGATGCTGGAAGTATTGGGAAACGTTACCGTAGACAAGATGCAATAGGTACCCCATTCTGTATTACAGTTGATTTTGAAACAGAAAATGATCAGTGTGTTACAGTAAGAGATCGTGATACTATGGAGCAAGTACGTGTTCCATTAAAAGAGTTAGTTTCTTATATTGAAGAAAGAGTAAAACTATAGAGGTAAGATATTATGGCTCGATTAAGTGAACAGGAAATCAGTGAGATTCGTAATAAAGCGGATATTGTCAATGTCATTGGGAAATATATTCCTTTAACACGTAAAGGAAAAAATTACTGGTGTACTTGTCCTTTTCACGACGACCATTCTCCCTCTATGTCAATTACACAAGATAAACAAATTTACAAGTGTTTTGTTTGTGGGGCAGGAGGAAATGTTTTCACATTTGTGCAAAATTATGAAAAAATTTCATTTATTGAGGCAGTATATAAAGTAGCAGAATATGTAGGGGTGACACTAAGCCAATCTCTTGTAATTGAAGAAAAGGTAAAAGACCCACACATTGCTGCTTTACACAAAGCATGTAAAGAAACGATTGAGTATACAAGTTATATTTTAGATTCTGTTGATGCTAAAAATGTAAAAGAGTACCTTTATCAACGTGGAATAACAAATGAAATTATAAAAAAATTTGAGATAGGATATCATCCAAAAGATAATGCATTATATCGTTTTTTAAATGTAAAAAAAATATCTGATGAAGATATTTTAAATGCGGGATTGGCGAGAATGCAACCTTCTGGAATAAAGGACATTTTTTCTGATCGTATTATAATTCCTATACATGATGCACATGGAAATCCAGTAGGGTTTACCGCAAGAAGATTGCATGAGGAGGATAATCCGAAATATATAAATACGGCTGAAACAGATGTGTATAAAAAAGGTAATTTAATATTTAATTATCACCGTGCACGTACAGAAGTTAGAAATAAAAATTGTGTATATCTAGTAGAAGGTGCAATGGATGTATTAGCTTTTGAAAAGGTTGGTATAACTAATGCAGTAGCTACTTTAGGAACGGCTATTACGAAACAACAAGTACAACTTTTAAAACAATTGCAAGTTCCTATTTTAGTAAGTTTTGATGGTGATCAAGCTGGAAAAAATGCTACTTATAAATTTGGATTATTGGCAATGAAGGAAAATGTTACATTTGAAATTGTTCATAATCCTTATGAGTTAGATCCAGACGAGATTATAGAAACATATGGAAAAGATGCATTAATTTCAATTGCAAAGCAAACAGATTCATGGGTTAATTTTTTATTGACATATTTAGTAACAAAATATAATTTAGATAATTACTCTCAAAGAAAAGAGTTTGCGAAAGAAGTTGCGCAAGCAATAGAAATCTTGCCAGAGCAGTTTGAGAAAGAAAGTTATTATGTACGCTTACAAGAAATTAGTGGTTTTGATATGCGTAGATCTCAATTATCGCTGCAAAATAAACAATCTTACTCTAAAAAAGAAATACTTGTTCAACAAGTAATGCCAGAACTTCCTAAAAGTGGTAGTAAACATGCAGAATATGAGGTATTAACGCAAATGCTATTAGGAGTTAGTGCATGCAATTATTTTATGGAAGAGATAGGGTTTATGAAGGATGATATAGGGAATAAATTAGCTATCTATATCATTGATTATTATCGAACTCATGAACAAATGGAAATTGCTGAGTTATTAGATTGTATTATTGAGGAACCGGTGAAAGCATTATTATTAGATATTGCACAATGGGAATTATCAAAAGAAACGATTAATATGATGGTATTAAAAGATGCTGCACAAAGACTTAAGAAAACTGTATTAGAAGATCAAATGCAAGAGATAAATGAAAAAATAAAACAAGTGACAAATAGTGAAGAATTACATAGACTGCTAGAAGAAAAGACAAAACTGGCGCAAAAATTAATTGGATAATGCACCAAGGAAGGAAAATGATATGAAAAAAACGAAAGTAAAACTGCAAGAATATAAGACACTTGATGAAGTTAAAGAAGAACTACAGGAATTATATCAAGAAAATAATGTTTTGTATCAAAAAGATATTATGGATGCAGTTGAGCATTTAGATATGGATGATACAGAATTTGATGAATTATTTCAATGGTTTTCTGATAATGGAATTGATGTTACGGATGAAGATGATGATGTTGACTTAATGGATGATGATGCATTAGTTGGTGGCGATGATGATATCGATTTTTTAGATAATGATGAAGATGATGAAGATACATTAGCTGCTGATATTGAACATTTAGAACAAACATTTGCGAATGCATCTCATGCGAAAATTAATGATCCTGTGAAAATGTATTTAAAGGAGATAGGTCGCGTTGAATTATTAGATCCAAGAGAAGAACCAGAAATTGCGCGTCGTATCCAAGCAGGAGATGAAGAAGCTAAGAAAAAATTAATTTCTGCTAACCTTCGTTTAGTAGTATCTATTGCGAAGAAATATGTTGGTAGAGGGATGTTATTCTTAGATTTAATTCAAGAAGGAAATATGGGTCTTGTAAAAGCTGTAGAAAAATTTGATTATACAAAAGGATTCAAGTTTTCTACATATGCGACTTGGTGGATTCGTCAAGCGATTACAAGAGCAATTGCAGACCAAGCTAGAACAATCCGTATTCCAGTACATATGGTTGAAACAATTAATAAATTAACGAGAATCCAACGTCAACTTGTACAAGATTTAGGACGTGATCCTACTGCAGAAGAAATTGCTGCGAAAATGGAAAATATTACACCTGAAAAAGTAAGAGAGATTCAAAAAATTGCATTAGAACCAGTATCATTAGAAACTCCGATTGGAGAAGAAGATGATTCACATTTAGGTGATTTCATAGAAGATAAAGATGCATTATCACCAGATGAATATGCAAATAATCAATTGTTAAAAGATGAAATTAATTCTGTCTTACAAGGATTAACTGAAAGAGAAGAAAAAGTTTTACGCTTGCGCTTTGGTCTTTATGATGGAAGAACTCGTACATTAGAAGAAGTAGGGAAAGAGTTTAATGTTACACGTGAGCGAATTCGTCAAATTGAAGCAAAAGCATTACGTAAATTGAAACATCCTACACGTTCAAAACGTTTAAAAGATTTCGTGGATAAATCACAATGATAAAGCTAAGTAAACGTTTAGTTACGCTATTTAACATGGTAGAAGGTAGTGAAGTAGTAGCTGATATTGGATGTGATCATGCACTACTTTCTATTGCACTTATTCAACATAAAAAATGTAAAAAAGTTTATGCTTGTGATGTAAATGAAGGACCTTTACAGCGAGCAAAAAATGCAATTATATCTGCTCATTTAGAAGATTATATTACACCTGTTTTAAGTAATGGTTTAAAAGAAATACAGGATGATACGGATACTGTAGTGATTGCTGGAATGGGGTGGGAAACAATTGTTTCTATTTTAATGAATGATTTTGATAAGGCAAAATCAATGAAACGTATTATTATACAGTCTAATACACATGTAGATGAATTGAGAAGATGGATATCAGATAATGGATTTAAAATTGATAAAGAATGTATTGTGAAAGATTCTCATTTTTATCAAATTTTAAGTATTCATTATGAAACAGAGAAATTAAATGAAGATCAAATATTATTTGGTAAATGCATTGTGCCTAATGAAGTGTTTAAAGAATATTGGCAACATATACTTTCAAAAAAACAACGTATTATGCAACATATTCCTAAAGATTCTACAATGTATTTAGAAACTAAGATGTTTATAGATAAAATTAAAAATAAACTTTTAAATCTCTGAATAAAATAAGGAACCATTCTAAATATGAATGATTCCTTTTCTTTATAAAACATCTTTTATAATAATTTCTGGTTTCACAGCACCTATTTGATAATTTTCAAGATACTGTATTACTTGATTTGTTAAATAGGTAGGTGTACTAGCACCAGAAGTAATTGCAACTTTTTTTACATTTTGTAGTTGTTCATCTGTAATATCATTAACATCATCTATTCGATATACATGCTGAATGCCTTGTTCTTTTGCAATTTGAGCCAAACGATTTGAGTTGTTGGAATATTTATCTCCAACAATATATGCTACATCGATATCTTGTCCTTTTAAATTAACAACTGCTTCTTGTCTAATTCTTGTAGCATTACATATTTCTTCACATATTTCAGCTTGAGGAAATTTATGTTTAATTTCATCAAATAAATAGGCAACATCAAAAATAGACATTGTTGTTTGATTTGTCACAAAAATTTTATTATAGTAAGGAATTTGTTGAATATCCTCTTTACTACATATTAAATGTACATGAGGCTTTTGATAGCAAATAGATTCAGCTTCAGGATGATTTCGTTTTCCTATATATAAGATTTCATATCCTTGTTTTTCTTTTTCTTGGACAAGTGTTTGTGTTTTTACTACATCTGGACAGCTTGCATCTACAATCATCAATCCTTTACGAATAGCTTCCTTTTTCACATATTCTGAAATTCCATGTGCTGTAAATATTACAATGGCATCATTTGGAATTTCATTTAATAGTTCCATTCTATTCTTTGTTTTATCATCTATCGTATATATCCCTAATTCAGATAAAGCTTTCATTACATAGGCATTATGTACTAACATACCTAAAACATATACTTTTTTATCAGGATTTTCTATTGCTGTTTTCTTTGCGATGGCGATTGCTCTAGTTACACCTTTACAATAACCTCTAGGAGTTACTTTTAAAACTTCCATATTTTTCACCTCATGTATATTATACCTTATGATATACGAAAAGAGTAGGAAAACACGCGATAATTTATTTACAACCTTATGAATTCATGTATAATTAAATAGTTGCTGGTAGATAGGAGGCAATAGTATGAGTAAATATAGTGATTACATGTTTCAAGAACATACGAAACAATTTATAAAATTAGAAGGCTTTATTGAGCCTACACCAATTCAACAAGCAGTTATTCCTTTAGCTTGTAAAGGAAAAGATATTATTGGTATTTCTGATACAGGTACTGGAAAAACACACTCATTTTTAATACCAATTATGGAAAAAGTAGATTGTACAAAGTCTTATGTACAAGCAGTGATTACTGCACCTACAAGAGAACTTGCTTTACAAATTTATCATCGTTCTTTAAAGATGAGCGAAGCGCAACCTAAATTAAATATTCGATTAATTACTGGTGGTATGGAAAAATCAAGAATGGTAGAATCATTAAAAGTACAACCACATATTGTCATAGGGACACCTGGACGTATTAAAGACTTGTTTATTCAAGAACAAGCATTACGTGTAGATACTGCTGATATATTTGTTGTAGATGAAGCTGATATGACATTAGAGTTTGGGTTTTTAGAAGATGTTGATGCGATAGCAGGAAAAATGAAAAAAGATTTACAGATGTTAAGCTTTAGTGCTACAATTCCTCATGAATTACGTTTATTCTTAAAAAAATATATGAAAAATCCGCAGACGATAAAAATTGAAGAAAAGAGTAATTTTCATCCAAAAATTCAGCATATTCTTGTACCGATTCAAGCATATAACTATGAAGATAAATTAATGCAATTTATCGATTCTATACAGCCTTATGTTTGTTTAATTTTTGCTAATACAAGAAGTGAAGCAGCTTCTGTTGCGAAAAGAATGCGTGATAGTGGACATGGTGTTATAGAATTACATGGTGATTTAACACCAAGAGAGCGTACAAAGGCTATGAAGGATTTAGCAAATATCGAAAAACCTTTTGTTGTTGCGACAGATATTGCAGCACGTGGTATTGATATTGCAGGGGTATCACATGTTATCTCACTAGGATTTCCAAAAGAATTAGACTATTATATTCACCGTAGTGGTAGAACAGGACGTGCTGGAAGAGATGGAATTTGTTATGCTTTATACGATAAAAAAGAAGATCAGGTAATACGTCAATTAGAAGTAAGAGGTATTCATTTTGATCATATGAATTACCGTAATGGACAATGGGTTACTCTAGAACCATTACATAAGAAAAAAGTAAAAAAAGATGACCCATTAGAAAAAGAAATTGCGAAAATTGTTTCTAGAAAAAAACAAAAAATAAAACCAGGATATAAAAAGAAAAGAGCACAAGAAGTAGAAAAACTAAAAAGAAAAGCTCGTAGAGCAATGATACAAGAAGATATTAAAAGACAAAAGAAAGAAAGAGCGAAACAAAAAATGATAGAAAAGAGGAATCAGGAATGAAGATAGGAAGTCATGTATCAATGTCTGCACCTGATTATGTATTAGGTGCTGTAAAAGAAGCAATATCTTATGGGGCAACTGCATTAATGCTTTATACAGGTGCTCCACAAAATACTAGAAGAAAAGCAATTGAAGAATTAAAAGTTGATGAAGCATTGGCTTTAATGGAACAACATGGTATTGAAAAAAGTAGTTTAGTCGTGCATGCACCATACATTATTAATTTAGCGAATTGTGCAAAACCAGAAACATTTGAATTAGGTGTAGATTTTTTAAAAAGAGAAATTGAGCGTGTAAAGGCATTACATGCGAATATTTTAGTGCTCCATCCTGGAAGTCATGTGAAAGCAGGGGAAGAAGCAGGTTTAGAAAAAATTGTAGAAGGTTTAAATCTTGCGATGGAAAATGTAGGAGATGTCATGATTGCGATTGAAACAATGGCAGGAAAAGGTAGTGAGATAGGATATCGTTTTGAACATATTCGCTATTTAATTGATCATGTAAAATATCCTGATAATATCAAAGTATGTATGGATACTTGCCATATTCATGATGCAGGATTTGATTTAAGCGATTTTGATAAAGTACTTGATGAGTTTGATCGTGTAGTAGGTTTAGATCGTTTGATTTGTATGCATATTAATGATTCTAAAAATGTACAAGGTGCTAAAAAAGATCGTCATGAAAATATCGGATTTGGAGAAATTGGTTTTGATAAACTATGTGCCATTGTACATAATCCAAGAGTTTCTCATGTTGTGAAAATTTTAGAAACACCTTATGTAGAAGGCTACCCTCCTTATAAACATGAAATTGAAATGTTGAAAGGAAAAGTATTTGATCCAGAAATTCTAACAAAAATTCAACAAGATGCAAAATAAAAGTGATACTGTACATACATTGTGTACAATATCACTTTTTTATTCTAATTCTTTGTCTTTCGCAAATTTTAGAATTTCTTCTTTCAATCGTTCTACCATTTTTTCCTGTGGTATTTTTTCAATAATTTTACCTTTTTTAATTAATAAACCTTCTTTATTTCCACCTGCTATCGCAATATCAGCATGTTTTGCTTCACCAGGTCCATTTACTGCACATCCCATAATTGCAACATCCATATCACAGTTGATGGTTTGTAGGAATTTTTCAATCTCATCCACAATAGGTTGCATTGTCCATGCTGTTCTACCACAAGTAGGACAAGCAATCAAGTTTGGTGTGTTTTTTAATAAACCACAGCATTTTAATAGTTGTTTTACTATTGTAATTTCATTTACTGGATCACCATTGACACTAATTCTAATCGTATCTCCAATACCTTCGTTTAATAATGTCCCTAATGCCATACTACTTTTTACAGCACTACCAATAAATGTACCAGCTTCTGTTACCCCTAAATGTAAAGGATAAGAGAATGTTTGAGAAGCTAGTCGATAAGCTTCAATACAAAGTAAAGGATCACTTGATTTAAAAGAAAGACATATATCATAAAAACCTAAGTCTTCTAGTATTTTGACGTGGCGTTTTGCACTTTCCATCATTCCTTCAGCTGTAGGTTTTCCATACTTTTCATGAATATCTTTTTCTAAGGATCCACTATTAATTCCAATTCGTATGGGGATATTTTTTTCTTTACACGCTTTTACAACAGCTTCAACCTTTTCACGTCCACCAATATTACCGGGATTTAAACGGATTTTATCAATACCACTTTCCACTGCAGCAAGTGCTAAACGATAATCAAAATGAATATCGGCAACTAATGGAATATGTACTTGTTGCTTAATTTGACGAATAGCCTTTGCATCTTCCATATCAACAACAGCTAATCTTACAATTTGACATCCTGCTTTTTCTAATTCAAGAATTTGCGTTACTGTTTTTTCTATATCTTTTGTAAGTGTATTACACATCGACTGTATAATTACTTCATTTTGTCCTCCAATTTGTATATTTTTTACATAAATTGTTCTTGTTTCGGTTCTTTTCATTGTTTTCACCTCAATGTTATTATACTCCAAATAGGTAGGATTCGTCTATGTATATCATCTGAAATTCATTTCCTATAAAAAAATATAACTGACTACCTCTTTCTAAACATATGTATGGTATAATATGGCGAGGAGGTGATTGTATGTTTCATAATCCATTTCGCAATTTAGATAGGAAAAAGTTAAGTCGAAGTTCAGACTTATTAAAAGCACAAAATGATTATTTTAAAATTGTAAATAAAAGAATTGTAATTTTTACATTTATCATTGTTATATTGTTTTCCTGTATTGCGATAAGATTATTATTTATTCAAATAAGAGATTATGATGAATATACAGAAAAGTTAGCTAGCTATTCCTCGAAACAACAACGATCTACCACACCAAGAGGATTAATGTATGATAGAAATGGAAAGGCAGTCGCAAATACTGTATCATCGCATAATATTACATACTATCCACAAGAAGGAATTACAACAGATGAAAAATGGGAATTAGCAAAAAAGTTCGCGAAGCAATTTGATTATGATATATCTTATATGACAGATTCAGATTATCAAGATATGTATATGTTTTTAA
The DNA here is from genome assembly GCA_904395785.1 of uncultured Eubacterium sp. Lineage (GTDB taxonomy): Bacteria > Bacillota_I > Bacilli_A > Erysipelotrichales > Erysipelotrichaceae > Amedibacterium. The sequence continues at coordinate 9,385 of CAJFOG010000089.1, forward strand.
GCGAAGATAGTGGAACTAGTTTATTAAAAGAATCAGAGCTAAAATTAAAGGCTGAAGAAACAGAAAAACTAATACGATCAAGAATCACTGATGAAATGCTGAATAAAATTGCGAATGAAGCTACTAAAAAAGCTTATGGTGTATATCAAGCTATGAATAAATTACCTGCGAATCAGACAAAAGTAGTGATTGAGGATGCAAGTAATGAAGATGTTGCATATCTTATTGAACATAAAAGTGAATATCCTGGATTTGATGTTGATTTTGGATCTTGGAAAAGAGAATATCCTTATAAGTATAGTTTACGTGATGTTTTAGGTAATGTATCTACAAGCAAACAAGGAGTACCTGCAGAGGATCAACAATATTATGAAGCTTTAGGTTATTCTTTGACAGATCGAGTTGGTACTAGTGGATTAGAAAAACAATATGAAAATTTACTAAGTGGAACACCTAAGGTTTCAGAAATTACTGTTGATGATAATGGAATTGCAGTATTAAATGAAATTAGTAGCGGTAAAAAAGGATATAACTTATACTTAACAATAGATATAGATTTACAACAAAAAGTGGATGAAATTGTAACGAATGTATTAAAAAAATATGCTGGTAAAAGTGGACGTGAATATTTAGATCGTGCTTTTGTTGTATTAATGAATCCTAATACTGGTGAAATTTATGCACTAGGTGGAGGAATGAAAAATGATGATGGAGAAATTATACCTTATGCTTCTGGAACATATTTAGAAACTTATCAGGTAGGATCTGTTGTGAAAGGTGCTACAGTTTATATGATGTTAAATGAAGGTATTCAAACAGCATCTAGTACTGTTGATGATTCGCCAATGACTATTCAAGGAACAGGTGTAATTAGCTCTTATCTAAACTATGGTGCAGTTAATGCTGTGACGGCATTACAAAAATCTAGTAATGTTTATATGTGGAAAAGTGTAATAAAACTAGCAGGTGGTAATTATGTACCAAATGAAGCTTTAAATATTTCACAAGCACAAACAGAATCTACATATGAGTTAATGCATCGTTATTATTCTATGTTTGGATTAGGTGTAGCAACAGGAATCGATATTCCAAATGAAGCAGTGGGTCAAAGTAGTTATCCAGATACGGCAGGTATTTTATTAAACTATTCCATTGGGCAGTTTGAAACTTATACTCCAATTCAATTGGCACAGTATGTAGCTATGGTTGCGAATGATGGAAAACGCGTACAACCAAAACTTGTGAATAAGGCTACAGAGGTAAATAGTGATTATGTTGTATTTGAAAATAAAACAAAAGTATTAGGAACTCTTGGAACGAATAATAAAAATATAGAAACAGTACAAGAAGGATTTAGAGCTTGTGTTACATCTAGTTTTTGTGGGGTAGGATTATCTAGTTTAAAAGAAGATGTTGCAGCTAAAACAGGAACAGCTGAGGTTAGTATTACAACAAAAGATAAAAAGTTAGTAGAACTGGTCAATCAATCTCTAATTGGTTATGCTCCATACGATAATCCGAAAGTAGCTTTCTCTTGTATTACACCAACTTCATCCAACAATAATAGTAGTGTTGCGGAAAGTTTATGTAGTACTCAAATCATGCCTAGTATACTAGAAGAATTTTTTAAGATTTATAAATAAGTGATATTAATGAAATACTCTTATAAAAAACTAGCATTTTTTATAAGAGTATGGTATAATGCATTGGCATAATGTACAAGGAGGGACAGCATGAGAGATAGAATTACATTCAAATGTTCTGAATGTGGTGAAGAAAACTACATTGGAACACGTAATAAACGTAAAAATCCAGAACGTATGCAAATTCAAAAATATTGCCCACGTTGTAACCAAAAAACTTTACATAAGGAGAAAAAATAAAAAAGGGCCGATATACGGTCTTTTTTATCATGTGAAATAAGATGAAAAAAGTAGAATGTTATACATTAGGAATTGCACAAGTAAATACATATGTTGTGTGGAATGAACGGCATGTTTTGGTTGTTGATCCAGGAAGTAATCCAGCAACCTTAATAAGGGAATTACAAATGCAAGATGCAATTGTGGACGCAGTAGTATTAACTCATGGACATTTTGATCATATTGCAGGAATAGATGATATTGTTAAGGCATTTTCTTGCCCTGTATATGTGAATCCTTTAGATAAAGCATTATTGAAAGATCCGATATTAAATGTTTCAATGATGGAACCAATTATCGTACAAACATCCCCTAAATATTTACAGTTAGGAAAACAAATGATTGGAACTTTTCAACTTGAAGTTATTGATGCTCCTGGACACACTGAAGGTAGTAGTTTAATCATTTGGGAAAATCACATGTTTAGTGGAGATGTATTATTTAAAGGAAGTATTGGTAGAACAGATTTTGTAACGGGTTCAAATTCAAAAATGCAACAGAGTTTAGCATTACTAAAACAGCTAGACCCTTCTTACATCGTACATCCTGGACATGGTCCCAACACAACATTACAACAAGAACTATTAGAAAATCCATATTTAAGATAAGACAAAATTTTTGAAAAGATTTTGTCTTTTTTTATATTCTATTCGTAATTATAAGTAGGAGGTGAAATTATGAAAGAAAAAATGAAACAGTTATTACATTTAGCACTATCAAATGATGCATCTGATATTCATTTTGTAGTAAAACAACATAAACTTTATGTCACAATGCGTACAATGTATGGTTTACAAGAAATGCATAGTGCTGCATTTGATGTATCGTTGTTTAACTATTTAAAGTTTTTAGCTAATTTGGATTTAGCAAATAGTACAAAATCTCAATGTGGTAATTTTTCATATGAATATCAAAATAAAACATATCAGTTTAGATTCTCTTTATTATCAACCATACATAAGCAAACAGCAGTATTAAGAATTTTATATGCACCTAGTAATTTAGATATTTATCATTTAAGTCATGATGATGCTCAAACAAAAAGTTTTCTTAAGTGGACAAATGCAAGAGCAGGAATGGTAATTTTATGTGGGCCTACTGGTAGTGGGAAAACAACAACATTACATGCAATATTACATGAAATTGCGAAAAAGAAACAATTACGTGTTGTATCACTAGAAGATCCTGTTGAGATATTAGATGATAGTTATTTACAACTTCAGGTAAATGAACATGTATTTACTTATGAAGAAGGGTTACGTCAGCTATTACGACATGATCCAGATGTAATTATGCTCGGGGAAGTGCGTGATGCAAATACGGCACGTATGCTTTTTCGTTGTGCTCTATCGGGACATATGGTTTTCACTACTATTCATGCGAAAAGTTGTTTTGAAGGAATCAAACGTTTAGCAGAGTTTGGAATATCTCATACAGAATTAAAAGGGACATTAAGTGCAATTTGTGCTCAGCGTATTTTTAAGGCAAAACAAACAGAAGGGAGAATATGTATCTATGAAATTTTGGAGCAGAAAGAATTATACACATACTTATCAAAAAAAACTGTATCAAATAACTATCAAGATATTTTCCAAAAAATTAAAAAAGCTGTGCAAGATGGACTTATTGATCAAAAAGAAGCAGCCTTCGATCTTGCGACTCCATAAAGAACAATATCATTTTCTAAGTTTATTATTAAAACAAGGTTATTCTTTATTAGAATGTTTAAAAATACTACAAATAGATATTACATTGATGCAATGTGCGATTGAAGAAGGAAAAACGATTCATGAGATTTTTATACAAGGGAATAAAGGTAAATTCTATGAGCATTTAAAGTTTTTTTTAACCGTACAAGATGTAGGAAGTGCTATAGAAGCATCATTAAGAATGGACGATTTTGAGAAAGGTGTGATACAAAAACTAGTGAAATCTTTAATATATCCAATATTTATCTTATTATTTTCCTATGTACTATTATGTTTTTTTACACAATTTATCATACCGCAAATGTTAGTGAGTTTCTCTAACGATTCTTCTTTATTTTTAATAAAAATTATTCATAGCGTCCAACAAATTCTTACCTATCTTATGTTGGGGAGTGGTGTTGGTAGTATCGTATTTTTATGTGTGCAATATAAATCTACTTGGAAAATTACACTTTATAAAACATTTGGCACTTATATGTTTCTTCATAAAGACCATACTTCTTTTTTATTTGCAGGATATTTGATAGAATTGCAAAAACAAGGGATTTCTACAAAAGACAGTATTCATTACTTACAAGCAATAAAAAAGGTTTCTTTTTTCTATATCATGATAAATGATATGTTAGAAAAGTTAGAAGCAGGTAATGATTTTATAGAAGTGATTCAAAACTCGCTATATTTAAATCATCGTTTCAAAGTGATGATTCCATTAGGTATTTTAGGCTCTCATACGATGACTACATTATCCTTATTTATCGAACAGCAACAATATTGTTGGGAACGTTTAAGAAAGAAAGTAACTTTAAGTATTCAACTTCTAGCATATATGTTTGTTGCGTTGCTTGTAGTTATTGTATATCAAATGATGTTAATACCATTATCAATGTTAGAACAATTTTCATAGGAGGCAAATGATGAAACAAAAGAAAAATGGATTTACGATATTAGAGATGATGATTGTTTTATCAATCATTGCACTTATATTTTTATTAACATTACCAAATATTCAACAAAAAGAAGGTATAATTCGTGAGAAAGGTTGTGATGCGTTAACAGAAGTTGTGAATTCACAAATTTTGTTGTATGAAATAGAAAACTTAACACCTCCTACATCTATTCAACAATTAATACAAGGAGGTTATTTAAAAGAAGGACAAAATCGTTGTCCAGGAGGGGAAAGTATTGAAATTGTTGGTGGTCAAGCAGTGGTCAAATAAAGGTTTTACATGTATTGAAATGCTATTTGTCTTATTTATTATTGTAATTTTATTATGTACAAGTATGTTTATGTCTTCAAAAAGTATCAAATTACAGTATCAAATGCAAATCTTACAACAATTATTACTAAAAGCACAAACACAGGCTATCATCACAAAAAAGAAGGTGACAGTGGTAGTAGAGGAAGAAGGTGTTTGGATACAAAATGAATATTATGAGTTTATGGAAGATATGCAATGCAATCCATATCGTTTTCATTATGCACAATCTGGAAATATATCGAAAGGAGGTAAGATACAGTGTGTAATATCTCATAAACAAAAAACATTAGTTATGCAAGTAGGGAGTGGTCAAATTGATATTCGATAAACATGGCTTTTTATTAATTGAAGCATTAGTATTATTCGGCATTGCAATTATCTTAGTATCTTTATTGTGTACATGTAGTTATGTAATGAAATTTCATGAGAAAGAAGGGTTAGATTTTCATAATGATCAAATACAGGGTATATACAAATAGAGGATTTACAATGATTGAGGCTTTATTTGCATTTAGTATTTGTTTGATTACTACATTACTTTTAAGTCATATAAGTTTTATTTTATATCATTTATCACAAGATTTTAGATATAATGATGATCATTTAGCAATTCATCAATTACGTATCTTACTAGCAGCAAGTTATGATTTTTATGTAGAAGATGATGTTATTGAGTATGAGTATAAAGGAGAAAAAGAAAAGTTGTATTTTCACCAAAAAAGACTTGTAAGAAAAGGTGGATATGAAATATTTCTACAAAATATTGATCGTGTAAGATTTCAGTATGAGCATGCTTGTATTCATATGTATTGGCATAGAAAGGATGTAGAAAAACATGCTATCTTGGTTTGTGAATAAAAAAGGTATGATTTCTATTTATGCTTTAATAATGTTAAGTATAGTAGCAGTATTTATTACCTATCTTACAACATTGATTCAAACACAGCACTTGCAAAAAGATATTTCTTATGTAGATATTTATGCGATACATTATGTGAAAAGAAAGATCAAAGAACAAGATGAAGTGTTGGATACATATGAAGAAATAAAACATTGGAAGCAATATCAGTTAAACTTTTATTATGAAAAAGGTATGGTAACTGTTACTATGAAAAGTAAAGAGCATACATTTAAGATACAAATTCAATATGATGATGAAAAGAAAAGAATTATCAATTGTGCATATTTAGATGATGAATTGGTAAACTAAGAGTATGGAGGAATGAATATGAATGTATGTATTGCAGTTTTTTTATTTAGTTTATTAATTGGGCTTGGGAATATATTATTATTTATACAACCTATATATTATGGCTTAATTCCTATCATGTTTATATATTTATGTATCGGAAAGTTATTATATATAGAAGCTAATTGTAAATCTTTAGAAGTTAAAGATTTTGTATATACAATTGGATTTGTCATTATTTGTATGTTATATTTTATCTTATGTAATATTACTTTTCAAGTATCACAAATTAGTTATTTATTGTTAATATCATTTATTACAATCATTGTATTCGCAGATAGTATCCGTTTTAAAAGTTTAGTATCATGACTATTTTGTACAAAA
>CAJFOG010000090.1 GCA_904395785.1 uncultured Eubacterium sp.
AATACAAAGTGAGTTATACATCTAAATAAAATATATTCTTCCCATTTTCATACTTCCACTCTCCATATTTTTCTTCATAATTAGCACCTAATTCAAAATGTAACATGGAAATACCTAAATCGATATCTTCTAAACCTAATTTACTTGTTGTTTTTTCTGCGATAACTACCCCTTTTTCATAAGAATAGACAACAGGCAACTTATTTAATGCAGATGGTGCTTTTTCTACTGCATACATTCCTTGCATAAACCAGTTAGGCATTACTTGTACATCCACTTGCTTCACTAATTCATCCACTCGTTTACGATGTCTATTTATCTTGGCGATTACTTTTTCTTTCCATGAGAATGTTTCGACTGTTTCCCCAATCGCGATGACACAAAGTAGTTCATCATCTTCATTCATACGTATATATTTTTTACATTCTTCTTTTTTATATGTTCCACCAATCCAGCATGTACCTAATCCTCTTGAAGTCGCCTCTAACACTAGCATTTCTCCATAATATCCTGCTTGTGTTTTATAATTTATAATATTTTTATTTCCTACAATCGCAATACATGTGTGTACACCTGAAATCAACCCATATGATGCAAAAAAACCTTTAAATAAACTTTCACAATTATCAATCCATTGTATATCCAATCCACTTTGTGTATTTACCCACTCTATTAACTTCTTAATATCATTCTTATCTTCATGACTTACTGATTTTTCAATATATGCTCTTTTAGATGTACGATAAGAAATTGCATCAAACCATTTTTTCTTCATTTTTTTTCTCCTATTTAATTAGTTCTTTTAATTCATACAAACATTGTAATGCTTCGATAGGTGTCATACGATTCATATCTGCTTCTTTCAACATTTTCACGATTTTAGATTCAACTGGATGTTCTTTCACAGGCATTGATTCTTGTATGGATACTTGTACTTCTTGTTTTTCTAATTCTTGTAAGATCTGCTTTGCACGCTCTAATACTTCATTTGGTAGATGTGCCAATCTAGCTACATTGATACCATAGGATTTATCTGCTTTCCCATCCATCATACGATATAAGAACGTTACTTTTTCATCTTCCTCATGTACTTCCACATGAACATTACGAATACTAGGTAATTTATCCGCCATTGCCGTTAATTCATGATAATGCGTAGAGAACAATGTTTTTCCTTTTTTATTTTGTACTAAATATTCTAACATTGCCTGTGCCAATGCCATACCATCAAATGTAGATGTACCTCTTCCTATTTCATCAAATAAAATTAAGGAATGATTTGTCGCATACTGTAAAGCATGATTTGCCTCCATCATTTCTACCATAAATGTAGATTGTCCTGACATAATATCATCACTAGCACCTATTCTAGTAAAAATTTGATCAAACAAAGGCATCTGTGCTTTTCTTGCAGGCACAAAACATCCAATCTGAGCCATAATAACCAACAATGCTGTTTGCCTCATAAATGTAGACTTACCACCCATATTAGGTCCAGTTATCATTAAGACATCTTGACCTTCTTCCATATGTAATGTATTTGATACATACCGTTTTGTTTTCATCATCACATCTAAAATAGGATGACGAGCCTCTTCTAAGTAAATACGCTGTTCTTTATGAAAACTTGGTCTTGTATAGCCGTTTTCACTAGATACTTCTGATAAAGCATATAATGCATCAATCATACATAATGCATTTGATAAATCATGTAATTTTCCTAAATACGCTTTTACCTTTTGAAGCAATGCATCAAATAATGCAATTTCCATTTGTATACTACGTTCTTGCGCATGTAAGATAGCCTCTTCTTGTTCCTTTAACTCTTGTGTTACAAAACGTTCAGCATTCGTTAAAGTTTGTTTTCTTACATAACCAAATTCTTCTTTGATTTGGTCTAAATTTGCCTTTGTTACTTCGATGTAATAACCAAATACACGATTGTATCCTATTTTCAATGATTTAATACCTGTACGTTCTTTTTCTTGTTGTTCAAACGCTAAAATCCAATTTTTCCCATGCTTTCCTACTTCACGACACTGATCTAACTGTGCATCATATCCATCCACAAATACACCACCCTCTTTTAATGTAAGTGGCGGATTTTCTGCAATCGCATCTTTTAACTCTTCATATAATGCTTGACAAGTATCTACTTGATGGAATGGAAACGATGTACATCCATGAAAAGCTTCTATAATATGAGGTGCATGTTGCAAGGTTGTTACTAAACGCTGAATATCTCTAGGATTCGCACTACCATAGGCAACTCTAGCACTTAATCTTTCCATATCATATACATATGATAAATGCTCTTTTAACTCATCTTTCGTGATAAAGTTTTCATTTAAAAATTCAATCGCATCTAATCTTTGTTCTATTTGTGTTTGATCTAATAATGGATATTCAATCCATTTTTTTAATAACCTAGACCCCATCGAACTTTTACATTTATCTAAGAAACTCCATAATGTTTGTGCTTTCGCACTTTGTTTTAATGGACGTATTAATTCTAAATTTTGTTTTGTATTATAATCCATTTGTAGAAACTCTTGTTCCACAATCATTTCCATACAGTTTAGATGTTCCATACTACGACGTTGTGTTTCATCTAAATATTTCATCAACATCCAAAAGGCTGGATATACTCTTTCATCTTTCACATGTTTTAATAGTGGCTGATAAGCCATAATAGGACTTGCTTGTTCCACAAAAGACACTGTGATACATTCCATATGATCAATCATACCAACAATCTTCTTATCAAAATTTTTCGGTAACACAACTTCCGCAACATTATTCCCAAGCAATACTTTTTGAATTGCCATTACTTGTTTATCAATGATTTGTGCACGTAATTCACCTGTTGTCATCTCACATAATACAACAGCTAATCCCAATTGAAAATCATGAATAGATGCAATATATACTGTATTTTTCTCATCACTTACTTCATCCATCACTGTACCAGGAGTAATCGTCTTAATCACATCACGTTTTACTAACCCTTTCGCAGCTGATGCATCTTCTAATTGTTCAACGATTGCTACCTTATATCCTTTTTGAATCAATCGTTGAATATAATTATTCGCAGAATGATGAGGTACTCCACACATTGGTACTTTTTCTTCTGCACCAGCATTTCTTCCAGTTAAGACTAAATCTAATTCAGAAGATACTATTTTCGCATCATCAAAAAACATCTCATAAAAATCACCTAGACGATAAAAAATAATCGCATCTTTATGCTTTTCTTTTAATTCTAAATAATGATTCATCATCGGTGTATACGTTGTTTTCTTTGTCATAATATCACATCCCAATCGCTCTATATTATAACTATTTTTTGGCATAAACACAATCATAATCATATTCCTATTCAGTCATTCAGATTGTACAATTCTTTCATCTTCTCATTTATAATGTATATTCCACATTTTATTGAAAATTTGAAATTCAACCTACTCTTTCAATCAAGTTATTGAATTCAAATACTTCTCTAGGTTTACCTTACACTATTAATTTATTGGTAGGAGTATTTATTCCTACTATTAAAGTACTAACACAAAAGAAATCACCCATTAAACAATAGGTGACTCAATCAATTCTATTAGTTTTTTTATATGTTTTTCTCATGTATCTATTATTCCATAAATACTGTTTTTTTTGTATTCAGTATGTCCTTATTATGAGTACTGCTTGAGTATATACTGTAGAACTAGATAATCAATGATTTTCAATAAACTAAAATTTCAAGAAGAAATATATATTATCTTAAATTATAAAATAAATCTTTAGAGTAAGTAAAAATGATGATGAAATATTTTAAAATATGAAAAAATACTCATTTTACTACAAATTTACAATGAATAATCCTTGCTATGATATTGAAAATAAGATAAGAAGACTAGATTACCTATTTTAAGTATTAGATCGTCTTTTTAATGGTTCAACGAAATTAAGTTCAAAGAATATATGAACTTTTATAAAAGTTAAAAATATATTATAGGCAATTTCATATCTTCCTCGGATGGAAAAAACTCTTTTTTGTTATTTTAGATTTTTCATTTTCGTCTTCTATTATATACTCATTCAACCATTTTACAAAAGCTTCACCAGTATATGATAATCCTAATCCTCCTCCCCTTACCCAATATCCATGATTATTGCTTTTTTTGTATATCCATTTTAAAAAATTTTTTTGATAAGTTAATAAATCATCTGCTACAAAATCGGGAACTATGACTAAATTAGCTTCACAATACACATACAATAATATGTTTTTCATTTCGTATTCTCTTCCTTTAATATGGTATATAAAAATATTCAGCACATTCTACAGCAGTTTGAAAAATTTCCATAGATTTTTTCGCAGGAATAATGACAGAAACACCACGTTCACTAAGTTTAGCTAATAAATCATAATCAATAAAACAACGATCTAATAGTAGAATATCCTTAGGTTGAAACCATTTAGAATTGATCAGCAAATCTTTAGAAAATGTTAAGTCATGTTGGTTTAAAGAACCAAATTTAATTTCGCAAGGAAAACCATCACCACTAGGCAAAATACCA
>CAJFOG010000091.1 GCA_904395785.1 uncultured Eubacterium sp.
AGGGTATGGTACAATAAAGGTGTTTCGTATAGTTCTGCTGATATGGTGCAGATGTTTCTAGCCTAGACCGTTATTCTGGGACTACGGAATCAGCTTTTTTCTTCGTATAGTAAAATAGTTGATTCTCGCGAAATTCGAGAATTTTTTTATTGGAGGAAAGACACATGAAAAAAACAAAAAAAAGCACAATTTACGACTTGGATGGTACTGTAGAGTTGAAAACAGCACTTCCACTAGGGATTCAACACATTCTTGCAATGTTTTTAGGTAATATTTCACCTATATTAATTATATCTGGAATGTTACAAATGTCGACGAGTTTAAAATCAGCACTTATTCAAAATGCAATGTTTGTAGCGGCAATAGCGACAATTATACAATTGTATCCATTTTGGAGAATTGGATCAAAACTACCAATTGTAATGGGTACAAGTTCTGGTTTTATTGGGACAGCTAAGGCTATGGGAGTAGCATATGGATATGGCTCTTTAATGGGAGCTGCATTGATAGGAGGATTTATAGAAGTAATTCTTGGTTTTTTTATTAAACCTTTACGTAAATTATTTCCACCTATTGTAACTTCTTTAGTCATCATCTCGATAGGACTATCTTTGTTGCCTGTAGGAATTAGTTATTTTGGTGGTGGTAGTTCTGCAAGTGATTTTGGTAGTATAGAACACTTGATTGTTGGTAGTTTTGTATTGGTTGTGATTTTAATTGCTCGTCAATTTCAAGGTACTATTAATCATGCTTCCGTATTAATTGGTATCGTAAGTGGTTATATTTTATCTATATGTATGGGTATGGTTGACTTTAAACAAGTTGTGGAAGCAGATTGGTTTTCTTTACCACAATTTATGCCAGTATCTTTTAGTTTTCACATAGAAGTTATTGCAGCAATGCTTATTATGTTTATTGCGACAACTGTGGAAACAATAGGTAACATTAGTGGAATTGCGAATGGTGGATTAGATCGTGAAGCTAGTATTGAAGAATTACAAGGAGGGGTTATCGCAGATGGTTTAGGTAGTGCTTTTGCAGCATTGTTTGGAGTATTGCCAAATACTTCTTTTGCGCAAAATGCGGGTCTTGTGACGGCTACAAAAATTGTGAATCGTTTTACGATATTAACAGGTGCTTTATTTTTGTTACTATGTGGATTTTGTCCAAAATTAAGTGCTATATTTTCTGTTATGCCACAATCAGTATTGGGTGGTGCAGCAGTTATTATGTTCTCTATGATTTTTGTAAGTGGATTACGTTCACTAACAAGAGAAAAGATTGATGAGCGTAGTGCATTAATTATCGCAGTAGCATTAGGTTTAGGTATAGGGATTGGGAATGTTCCTCATGTATTAGATCAATTACCATCATGGGTAGGAAATATCTTTGGGGAAAATAGTATTATTCTTACATTTGTGATTGCGACATTCATGAATTTAATTTTACCGAAAAAAAAGCAAGTTTAGGAAAGGAGTTATTGTATGTTACAAATACAACAGTATGTAAAACCAGAAAGTTTAGAAGAAGCGTATGAATTATTGTGCAAAAACCGTAATAATCAAATATTAGGAGGAATGATCTGGTTAAAGATGCAAGATCGTATGATACCGAAAGGGATTGACATTGCACATTTAGTTAGTGATGAAATTATAGAAGATGAACATGGTTTTACAATAGGTGCAATGACTTCACTGCATGCATTAGAAACACATAAAAGTTTAAATACATGGTGTCATAACTTGTTTTATGAAGCGTGTAAGGATATTGTTGGGGTACAACTTCGTAATTTAGCTACTGTTGGTGGTAGTGTTTATTCACGCTTTGGTTTTTCTGATATTTTATGTGCTTTACTTGTATTACCATGTGAAGTTCATTTGTTTCATCAAGGAGTAGTTTCGATACAAGAGTATGCGAAACAAGCTTATACACAAGATATTATTACACATATTTATATATCAAAAAAACAACTACAAAGTGCAAGTTTTACTTGTGTTAGAAAAAGTGCTACGGATTTATCTGTATTAAATGTAGCAGCTTCATGTTACGATGAGAAGTTATATGTTAGTGTTGGTGCAACGCCAAAACGTGCACAATGTTATATGTTTGAAATGACAATGGATAAAGAAAGTGTCGCAAAGTATCTACAAGAAACGATTTTATGTGAAGATAATTTTAGAGGTTCTAAAGAATATCGTACAAAATTAGTATATGCATTAGTATTACGTGCATTGACACAAATGGAGGATAATGTATGCAAGTAAATGTAAAAGTAAATGGAAGTATCATTCGTGAAGATGTTCCTGACGATCAACTATTAATAGATTTTTTACGTAATCATGGATTTTACAGTGTAAAAAGAGGGTGTGAAACAAGTAATTGTGGACTATGTAGTGTATGGTTAGATGAAAAACCTGTTTTATCTTGTAGTGTATTAACAGTTCGTGCTGATCAAAAAGCTGTGACAACGCTAGAGGGATTAGAAAAAGAAGCGAGAGTATTCGCAGAATATATGGCAAATCAAGGTGCAGAACAATGTGGGTTTTGTTCACCGGGTTTGATTATGAATGTGTTGGCAATGGAAAAAGAAATGAAAGAGTATACGGAAGAAGATATTCGTCGTTACTTAGCAGGAAATTTATGCCGTTGTAGTGGATATATGTCACAAATGCGCGCAATCCAACAATATTTAGCTAGAGATAAAGGAGAAACTTATGAAAGCAATTAATAAACCAGTTGTGAAAAAGGATGCATATGCATTATTAAGTGGAAAGCCAGTATATTGTGATGATCTTGCATTAAAAGATTGTTTAATCATATCTTTGCTACGTTCTCCTCATGCACATGCGAAAATCATTGATATTGATACAAGAGCAGCATCACGTATACCTGGAGTAGTTGCAATTTATACGTATAAAGACGTAGCAGATAGTCGTTTTACTCTTGCAGGGCAATCTTATCCAGAACCTTCTCCATATGATCGTAAAATATTAGATGAAGTAGTACGTTATGTGGGAGATGAAGTTGCGATTGTTGTTGGGGAAGATGAACGTTGTGTAGAAAAAGCAAAAAAATTAATCAAAGTGCAATATGAAGTATTACCTGCTGTACTTGATTTTACAAAAGCGATTGATCATGAAGTAGTTGTACATGCGGAAGATAATTATCGAACATTATGCGAGATAGGAAATGATCGTATGCGTAATATTTGTGCAAAAGGAGAGAGTCTTGTAGGAGATATTGAGAAAGAGCTACAAAATTGTGATGTAGTGCTTACAAGAACTTATCATACAAAGGCAAATGCGCAAGCAATGATGGAAACATTTCGATCATTTGCTTATATCGATACCTATGATCGCTTAAATATTGTAAGTTCAACACAAGTACCATTTCATGTAAGAAGAATGGTATCGAATGCTTTAGAAATACCAAAATCTAAAATTCGTGTAGTAAAACCTAGAATTGGAGGAGGATTTGGGGCAAAACAAACAGGTTGTTGTGAAATCTTTGCGGCTTTTGTGACATGGAAATTAAAGCGTCCTAGTAAAATAGTATATAGTCGTCAAGAAACATTTCAGGCAAGTAATTCTCGTCATGAAATGCAGTTAACAGTTACAATTGGGGCAAGTAAACAAGGTGATATTTACGCAATAGATTTACATACATTATCAAATACAGGTGCTTATGGAGAACATGGACCAACTACGGTTAATTTATCAGGTCATAAATCCTTACCCATCTATAACCATGTAAAGGCAAGTAGATTTACATATGATGTTGTATATACAAATACAATGCAAGCAGGTGCATATCGAGGATATGGAGCTACACAAGGTATATATGCGATAGAAAGTGCGGTAAATGAGCTTGCGGATACATTACAAATGGATCCTTGTGAATTACGTTTGAAAAACATGGTACAAGAAGATGAAGTATTAACGCAATATTATAATGAATATTTAAATAGTTGTGCATTAGATCGTTGTTTAAAAAAAGCTATGGATATGATTGGCTGGAAAGAAAAAAGTCTTTCAAGGGATATGGGAGATAAAGTACGTGGGTTAGGAGTAGCCTTGGCAATGCAAGGAAGTGGTATTGCGAATGTAGATGTAGGATCAGTTAGTATTCGTCTACAAGATGATGGATTTTATACATTACTTATAGGAGCATCTGATATGGGGACAGGATGTGATACGATTTTAGCGCAAATTGCGGCAGAATGTTTAGAATGTGATGTTGATCAAGTAGTCACACAAGGAGTAGATACAGATTCTTCACCATATGATACGGGTTCTTATGCTTCTTCCACAACATATGTAACAGGTATGGCAGTCGTGAAAGCATGTGCACAATTAAAACAAAAAATGATTGCGGAAGCAGCTGTATTATATGGTATCAAAGAAGAACATATTACATTTGATGGAGAACATATTATTTCTTTAGAAGATGATATCAAAGTTTCTTTAAAACAGTTTGCATATCGTTGTGCTGCAGGTGGAAAAGGAATGATGTTAAGTGGAGAATCATCACATGTATCTCCAACTTCACCACCACCTTTTATGGCAGGTATTGCGGAAGTAGATGTAGATAAAATGACTGGTGAAATCTCATTAGTAGATTATGTAGCAGTCGTAGATTGTGGAACAGTCATCAATACCAATCTTGCCCGTGTACAAGCAGAAGGTGGTATTGCGCAAGGAATTGGTATGGCACTATATGAAGATGTCACTTATACACCACAAGGAAAAATGAAAAATATATCTTTTCTTCAACATAAAATCCCAACCCGTCTTGATGTAGGAACAATACGTGTTGATTTTGAAAGTAGTTATGAAAACAATGGACCATTTGGGGCAAAATCTATTGGGGAAGTTGTGATCAATACACCAGCTCCTGCAATCGCATCAGCGGTAGCACATGCGACAGGATTTCAAGTAAGAACATTGCCAATTACGGCAGAAAAAATATTGTTACGTCAAGATGAAGATTAATTTAGTAATATTAGCGGCTGGTAACTCCAGCCGTTTTCCTACAAATAAATTATTATATGAACTCCATGGAAAAACGATGATACAACATACGTTAGAGAAAGGATTACAGCTTCCTTTTTATAAAAGAGTAGTTGTGACACAGTATGCAGAAATAGAAGAATATGCTAAATATTATGGTTATCAATTCATCAGAAATACGCAACCAGAAAAAGGTATAGCACAGTCTATGAAACTAGGATTACAAGCATGTATGAATAGTGATTATACAATGTTTTTAGTCGCGGATCAGCCATGGTTAAAAGTTAAAACCTTACAAACAATGATAGAATGTTGTGATGATGAACATATCATATGTGCAAGTTATCAAGGACAATGTAGAAATCCTATTTTATTTCCTTTTTATTTATATAAAGAATTATTAACATTACATGGAGATAAAGGAGGTAGCCAACTGTTACATCAATATGTAAATAAAATTATAAAGGTTACATGTAGTAAGGAAGAAGTACACGATATAGATACAATAGAAGATGTAAAATAATTTGGTTTCAAAGCGAAAACATGATATGATAATAGATGAGGTGTTAAAAAATGAAAATAGGTTTTATATCACTTGGATGTAGTAAAAACTTGGTAGATAGTGAAAAAATGATGGGGATGCTACGTAGCGGACAACATGAACTTGTTAGTAATGCCCAAGAAGCAGAAGCGATTATTATTAATACATGTGGATTTATTAATTCAGCAAAAGAAGAAGCAATTAATACAATCTTTAAAATGGCAGAATACAAAAAACAAAACTGTAAACGTTTAATAGTAGTTGGTTGTTTAGCACAACGTTATAAAGATGAATTAAAAAAAGATATTCCAGAAATTGATGCGGTAATTAGTATTAAAGAATATCCTAATCTACATGAAATTTTAAAAGAACAATTAGATGGTAAAGATTTAATCAGCTATAACAAAGTAGAACGTCTAGTATCTAGTAAACCATGGACTGCATATTTAAAAATTGCGGAAGGATGTTCCAACCGTTGTACATACTGTGCCATTCCTTTAATACGTGGTGGAAATGTATCATTTTCTATTGAACATATTGTAGAAGAAGCGAAGAAATTGGCACAACGTGGCGTAAAAGAACTTGTTTTAATCGCTCAAGATACAACAAAATATGGTGTAGATAAATATGGGAAACGCTCTTTACACGAAGTATTAAAAAGAGTACATGAAATAGAAGGATTACACTGGATTCGTGTATTATATATGTATCCAGATGAAATTGATGATGAATTATTAGATGAAATGGCAAAATTACCAAAAGTAGTGCCATATTTTGATATTCCAATGCAACATGCAAGTAATCGTATGTTAGCGTTAATGAATCGTCGTGGAAAACAAGAAGATGTATTAGCATTAACGAAAAAAATTCGTGATAAATTCCCTGATGCTACATTACGTACAACATTCATTATCGGTTTCCCATCAGAAACAGATGAAGATTTTGCGGAATTAATGAACTTTGTGGAAGAAGTAAAATGGACACGTATGGGTGGATTTACATATTCTCCAGAAGAAGATACACCAGCATACCATATGAAAAATGGTGTCGCAGAAGAAGTGAAACAACAGCGTTTAGAAACATTAATGAAACGTCAAGAAGAAATCTCTCTTGAAAATCAACGTGCAATGATTGGGAAAGTAATCGAAGTCTTAGTTGAAGATCAAGAAGGATTAACTGGAAAATATAGAGGTCGTGGAAAAAGTAGTGCACCTGATGAAGTAGATGGTATGGTTGTCTTTACAAGTGATCGTGCTATCCCATTTGGAAGCTTTGTGAATGTACGTATTACAGAAGCACTTCCTCATGATTTAATCGGAGTTGAAGAATGTTAGAAGGATTTCCACCTATTATATCAAAAAAGCCAAGAATATTAATTCTTGGCTCTATGCCTAGTGTAACTTCATTAGATAAGCAAGAATATTATGCATTTAAACATAATCGCTTTTGGAAAATTATGTCTAATATTTATCATATGCCAATTACTACATATGAGGAGAAAAAGGAAATTATATATATCAATCAACTCATACTATGGGATGTGATTCACACTTGTGAAAGAGAAGGTAGTTTAGATAGTAAGATCAAACATGAGCAAGTAAACCCAATTGATGAACTATTTCATACATATCCTACGATTCAAAGAGTATTATGTAATGGGAAAAAGAGTTATCAGTTATACCAAAAACATTTCTCACATTTACCGATTGAGTGTATTTCACTTCCAAGTACAAGCAATGCAAATCGAATGATTAAAGAAGAAGCACTATTCCAAATGTGGAAGGATGCCTTGATGCCTTATAAAAAAAGCCTATAAACATTTGTTTATAGGATAAATTTCTATTGGTGACTCCTCAGGGAATCGAACCCTGGACCCACTGATTAAGAGTCAGTTGCTCTGCCAGCTGAGCTAAGGAGTCATAAAAGATATTTATATTATAACATATATTGAGATGAATGCAATCATTTTATGGATAACACAAGAATTCTAGAATTCTTGTGTTATCTTTTAATTATAATTTTTGCGAAGTTTCTGTAATATATAATTTCCCATCAATTGTTTCAATTGTTAATCTGATATCGATTTGTTTGATAGGGGTTGATTTGATTTTTTCAAGAGCATCATTGAAATAGGTTTTTAAACATTGTGTGTTTACATAAGTATCAACTGCTTCGTATCCTTGTTCATTATAAATCTTTTCTAGTTCTTCTTCATGATTTTTTTAAATTCTGATCGATAAATTGAAAAGTGGTCTATATGTCCAGGCATTTTTGAATACTTTTTTTAGTAGCATCGATTTTAGCAATATAATATTTCCCATCTTTCTCTTTATATTCGTATTCATCGATTTCTTTAATTTCATATGAATTTATAAATTCTTTCGCTTATGTGGCGAAATATTCATCGACATATTCTTTATAGTAAATCTCATATAAATCTGAGAGTACATAGTCTCATAAATATCATAAATATCATATAATATATTTGGATCATAGAGTGAACTTCCTTCATTATATATAACTGTTTTTAAGCCATCTACATCAAAATTTTTACATAAGTAAAATATTGATGAATAAGTTTTTCTTGTTCGCTATAATCTGGTTTTGGTTGACATCCTAGAATTATGCATGTTAATGTAGTAATACATATAAGTAATTTTACTTTTCTCATATGAATCTTTCTCCTTTTTATTATTAAAAAATGATATCATAGGAATGTATTGGAAACAATATGAAGAAAGTCTCATTTGAGATTGATTAAAAATAAAGATATAATAAACGTATTAAGAGTAAGGGAAAGGTGATTCTCATGTTTTTTTGGAAAAATAAAAATAAAAAAACGGATATGCAGTTGTTTAATGAAAAAAGTGCTTTAAAAGAAGCGTTATTAGATAATTTAGCTTCGCTATGTGAGGATGGAGTTATTTATGAAGATGCGTTTGTATTAGAAGATGAAGAAGTATATGTATATGCAGATATACTTGCATTAAACAATCATGTTGTACAAGTTGTATTTCAATTACATCATGAATGGATGCAAGAAGCGTTTATGGAAGTAATTGTAGCAGCAGGTGATAGTGATGAAGATGCCATTTTTCATGCGTGTGAGCAGTTTTATGAACAAATATTATCTATGTATTTAAAAATATTAAAAGAGCCTAATAGCCTAGATAAAGTAGAAGGGTTTACACAACAATCACATAATTTTTATGTATGTAAAAGTGATGTAAGAGGTATTGGTAAGCGTGAAGGAGTAGTAGATGATTTTTGGGAGATGTTGAAATTTGACTTGATTCAACGCCTAGGAAATCAACGTGTATATTGGGTAAAGTGTTTTGCGTCTAAGCAAAATAACAAAGTAGAATGTGAAGTACATATTAACTCTAGAGAGGCAAAAAACTTAAGCAAAAAGTTAATATCATATGCATCAAATTGGGATTGTTTAAGTTCTTTTCATACGGAAAAACAATGGATATTATTTGTACAAGAAGAAGAATGTTATGAAAAAAGTATTTTTGAAAAAAAAGATATTATTTCATTCACAAAAGAAGCCATTCGTATATTTGAAGAAAGTGATGAAGCAGTTTCTTTAAAACAAATACGTCAATCAATATTAGACGTATGTAAAGATCAATCGTTGACATATGAATTATTGAGTTTCATCCCAGAATTGTATTGTGAATATGCATATCCCCAAGTAGAATTTGGAGAAAAATTATTCTTGGTTCAAAAAAATAGAAAGACAAAAGAGCTTTATCAAAGTCAATTGCAATCATTTGGTTTTATTGCTGATACGGTAAGAAAACATTTAGAATTAGATGAAGTTGATGATCATATTGTACAAACGGTTGTTTCTAGAAGCATGAATGCGAAGGCTATTCAAAATTCTGTAAAAGAAGGTATAGATTTGAAAGAATTAGTTGTTTCAGGTATTGGATACTTGGGTGGATCAGATTATATATTACGTTAAATTAAATCTTAGAAAGATAAACAACATGTCTAGTTTATCTTTTTTTTATGAAATAAAAAACGTAGTACTATAATAATAGTATTACGTAAGATAAATAGTTAAGACATATTATGTTGTTTCAAGAAAGTAATAGCTTTATCATGTGGTAATGGTTTAGAGAAGTAATATCCTTGAATTTGATCAACTCCATATTCTTTTATCGTATCAAATTGTTCTTGTGTTTCTACACCTTCTACAACGACCTGCATTTCAATAGCATGAAATGCAGCAACCATACTTTTAATCATAGCAGAAGCTTTTGTATCTTCCATTGCCTTTAAAACTAAACTTCTATCTAATTTGATTGCGTGAAATGGGATGCTCATTACAGTTGAAACATTAGAATATCCAGTACCAAAGTCATCAAGTCCCATTTTTATACCGTGAAGATTCATTTGTTTTGCGAAATGTATGACAGCTTCTGTACTATCCGCAACTGCACTTTCTGTAAATTCAATTTTAATTTTATGACTAGGTATTTGATGTTTGTTTATAATTTCGATCACATGTTGACTTAAGTCTATTTGTGAGAATTGTAATGGTGAGAAATTAACATGAACACATTCAAATGGAATATTTTGTTTCATTGCTTGTTTGATAAATTGGCATACCTTACCAAGTATTACATATGTCAATTCTATGATGATTCCACTTTCCTCCGCAATAGGGATAAATTCTGAAGGGTAAATAGGACCAATTGGTGTATCATTTATACGGATTAAGGATTCAATATAAGCAAAATTTTGGGAATTCATCGAATAAATAGGTTGGTAGTACATTTCAAAGCTTTGATCATTTAATTTCGCCTTTAAAATATCAATGATTTGTTTTTTACGCTCCATTTTTAAAAACATTTTTTCATCATAAAAACAAACATAATTTTCTGGCATTTTTTTAGCTGATATAACAGCATATTCAATAGATTGTATAACAGCATCTACATTTTGATAGTTTTTTGAATAAGATACAACACCAATTGCTGAAGATAAGTAACAGTTGTATGTATCTACACTCCACATTTTATTAAGTTTTTGTTGGAGGTTCTGTATGAAGTTTTTTTCATTTATTTTTTTAGTTATTAATATTGCGAATTCATCACCATTAAAACGATATACGCTATCGCTTGGGCTTATTTCGTATAATTCATTACTAATCTTTTGTAAAAATGCATCTCCTACTTTTTGTCCATAATGGTTATTAATCATTTTAAAATCTCTAATAGAGACAACAATTAATGAGAATTCTGGATTTTTTTTATTAAACAAGTAATTTAACATGTTTAATAATTCCCATCGATTTGGTAACTTTGTTAAGTAATCAATATAAATTTGACGGTTTTGTAAGTACAAATATACAATTAATAAAGCAGAGGTGGCAGTAAAACCAGATAATATAATGTCAGGGTGTGTTTGTTGAAAAATAATAATAAAAGTAGATAATAAAGGGAAAAGCATTAAAACTCCTAAAGTTTTATTATTTATATTTTTCATATTAAGAAACGCGAATACCATACTTAAAATACAATATAAATAAAACATAGCGTATGTTGTAAGAATATAGTCACCTCTAACATATCCTTGTTGCGTTATTTCAAAAATATATCCTGTTTTATGATTACTAAGAATAAAACAAAGAAATAATAATGCAGGGATTCCTGATATCATCATGATTTTTTTCACAGTTTTTGAATTATTATAAATCGTAGATATCACATAGTAGAAGTAGATAAGTCCCATTATTGGTGTAATTATGAAATAAATAGTCGTAATGATCCAAATAAGTGCTAGAGGATACAATTGATGTTGGTTAATCATAATAGTTGAAACTATATTAGTTAGAATTGATAAGAAAGTTACAATTAAACAACATCGAAAAATGATATTTTTTAAATTAGGGATATTGCTTCCTTTTTTTTCATATGTCCATATAATCATTAAAATCAGTAATGCACAATATTCTGATATAATATTCCATTCCATATTAAATTCCTCTCTTTTTAATACCTAATCAATAGTGTATTATTTAAAAGATTTATAGTCAAGAATAAATAATGAAATAAAAGGATGAAAGTAAAATAATACTTGACTTTCTATTGTTGTAGTAGTATAGTTATTAAGCAGAAAAGTTAGTGGAAAGTTAGAAGCACCCCTTCTCACCTGATGCCTTATGGGCATAGGTCAATGCTACATCATACCATATTTAACTAGGTTGATTATTAAGCGGGTGCATATGAGTACCCGCTTTTCTTATGGCAACAATTGGAGGTGTCTATTATAAATAAGAAAGTTATTCCTAACAATGTAAACGACGATTTAGTAAATGAAAAAATCAAGTTTAAGGAAGTTATGGTTATTGATGCAAATGGAGATAAACTTGGTGTTAAAATGCGTCGTGAGGCTTTAGAGATTGCGTACAATCAAGATTTAGATTTATTGTGTGTAGCGCCTAAAGCTGTTCCACCTGTATGTAAGGTGTTGGATTATGGTAAATATCGCTTTGAACAGCAAAAAAAGGCGAAGGAAGCGAAAAAGAAACAACATGTTACTGAGGTGAAGCCAATTCGTCTGTCTCCTGTAATTGACAGACACGACTTTGAAACGAAGATGCGTCATGCACGTAAATGGATCGAAGGCGGCATGAAGGTGAAGGTAGATATGCGTTTTCGAGGACGTTTAATCACTCGATTGGATGTTGGTAAGAAGATTATGGATAGCTTCACAGAAGAAATTGCAGACATTGCGGTTGTGGAAAAGAAACCAGTACTGGAAGGTAATACAATGTCTTGTGTTCTGGCACCAAAGAAAAAATAGTTGGAAAATATAGGAGGTACTACTTATGCCAAAGATGAAATCACACAAAGGACTTGCAAAACGTGTAAAAAAGACAGGTTCAGGTAAATTAAAAAGAGGTCATGCATTTACTTCTCACCGTTTCCACGGTAAAACACAAAAACAAAAACGTCACTTAAGAAAATCTGCAACAGTACACAATTCAGATTTCAAACGTATTAAACAGATGTTAAGTAAATAATTTTTTAGGAGGAATATAACATGGCTAGAGTTAAAGGTGGATATACAACACGTCAAAGAAGAAAAAAAGTATTGAAATTAGCGAAAGGTTACTTTGGAGCTAAACATATTTTATATAAAACAGCACATGAACAAGTAATGCACTCATTCAAATACGCATACAATGACCGTAAAGATTTAAAACGTGATATGCGTAAATTATGGATTTCTCGTATCAATGCTGCTGCTAGAATGAACGACATTTCTTATTCAAAATTAATGCATGGATTAAAATTAGCAAATGTTACAATTAACCGTAAAATGCTTTCTGAAATCGCAATTCATGATGCTAAGGGATTTACTAAAATCGTAGATACAGCAAAAGCTGCATTAGAAAAAGCATAATTGGGGTATCAAATGAACGACACACGTCATACACTAAATGAATTGTTAGTAGATTTATTCAATCATATTATTTTGATTGAGGAGAAAAACTTACAAGATCAGGGAGTAAGTCTATCCATGACCGAAGTACATATTCTAGAAGCGATTGATAAAAGCGAATCCAAAATGATGTCAGCAATTGCTAGACGTTTGATGGTTACACAAGGGACATTGACTGTCTCAACAGGAAAACTTGTGAAGAAAGGGTATGTGGAGCGTATCAGGGATGAAAAAGACAAACGTGTGGTTCGTCTAAGTCTAACTGATAAAGCGAAAGATGTTCTTAAAGTTCACAATCGTTTTCATGATGAAATGATTGATAAATTACTAGATGAATTAGAGATTGATCAACAACCAGCATTAGTTCAATCTTTAAAAAATGTAATGGAATTTTTTAAAGAAAATTACTAGATTAGAATCCTCAATGAGGATTCTTTTTTCAATAATAGTAACTATGATGTATAATATCTATATGAGCCGTAATCAACCACGGGATATTAGGTTGGTAGAAAGGAAAAGATATATGATACGACGAGTAAAAGAGTCTTATGCATTATATCAGGATAAATGAAGTGGAACAACAGTTTAGAAAACGTGTACACTATTTTGTATATGAAAGAGAAAGAAAAGAAAATTCTATTAACCATATGTTACATATGGACTTAGTTAGTATTAATGAAGATGAACAAAGTATTGTTCTTAGTTTTCCTGTGAAAGCGTGGGCATTAAATCCAGCAGGTAATTTACATGGAGGTATTATATGTTCCTTATTAGATGTTGCGATGGGATGTATAAGTTATGCATGTAGTGATGCCATATTTACCCCTACGATACAAATGTCTGTGAACTTTGTGAAAGGAATCCTACCAAATGATATTATTTATATAGAAGTTTTCTGTGATCATGTAGGAAAAAGAATGATTCAAACAAGGGCAATCGCAAGAAATCAAAATAATATTGTAGTAGCTAGTGCACATGCATCATATGCAATAAATACAAAAAAGAAGTAGGATAGTTTACTATTATGTAAGGATATAGTATGTTATAATAGAATTGTATTAAAAGAGGGATACTATGAAAACAATAATGACTTGGATACTAAGTTTATGTATGATTGTTTATGTTGTGATATTATGTGTACCACAATATGTTATTCCTACTGCTTTTTCTACAATACATCAGATAAAAGAAGTTAGTAGACCATATCAATTGATCGTATATGGAATGACAAGCATATTCATTGTAGGGTATTGTATATGGGTGATAAAAAAAGTAAATGAAAGAAAACAAGTAGAAGTAGTAAATACTACATCATATATTGATCAAGTGCATGTAAGTGAATATCATATGCAAGTAGAGGAAGATTGTATTTTAATAAAAGGTAAGATTCGAAATGCAAAAAAGGTTTCTGTGGCATATGTTGTAGTGTATATTCAATTTTTTGATCGTAAAGGTGTAATGATTAATGCTGATGAGTATTATGTAGTAGGACGAGATGAATTGTCTTCTGGTAGTGTATGTGATTTTTCTTATCGGTACTATAAAAAGTTAAAAATAGTAAGTTGTAAAGTGTCTGTAATTCGTTATAAGGAAGTAACACATAAGCGAAAGAAAAAAGTTGAAGTGAAAGATTAAAGGAGGTTTTATACATGGTAATAGTAGAAAGATTGGCAAGATTAAGAGCATTAATGAAAGAAAGAAATATGGACGCGTATTTAATTCCTACTTCTGATTTTCATGAAACAGAATATGTAGGAGAATATTTCAAAGCTAGAAAATATATGTCAGGTTTTAGTGGTTCTCAAGGTACATTAGTTGTAATGTTAGATCAAGCAGCTTTATGGACAGATGGACGTTATTTTATACAAGCAGAAAATGAGTTAAAAGATACAACAATTCAATTAATGAGAATGGGAGAAGAAAATGTTCCTACAATTGTTGAATACTTAAATAAACATTTGCCACAAAATGGTTGTCTTGGTTTTGATGGGCGTGTTATGAATGCAGCATTTGTAGAAAGTATAGAAAAAGCAATTGAACAAAAACAAATCTTATTACGTTATGATGAGGATTTGGTAGGCATGATTTGGGAAGATCGTCCTGCATTACCTAGTAAACAAGGATTTTTCTTAGAAGAAACATACAGTGGTAAAAGTACAAAAGAAAAACTAGCAGATATTAGAAAAGAAATGAAAGATGTACAAGTTAGTGCACATATCATTACATCTTTAGATGATATTGCTTGGATCTTAAATATGAGAGGATGGGATATTGCGAATTATCCAGTTATGTTAGCATATTTCATTATTGAAGAAACACGTGCTTATGTATTCATAGATGAAGGTAAGTTAACATCAGAGTTAAAAGCAAATTTTGTATCTAACCAAATAGAAGTAAGACCATATCATGATATTTATGATTTTGTGAAAACATTACCACATCAAAATGTATTGTTGAATAAAGCAGTAGTAAATTATGCGATTGTGCATAACTTAGCGAAAGATGTAACGATCATTGATCGTCCAAACCCATCACAATTCATGAAAGCAATGAAAAATGATGTGGAACAAAGCATGAATAAAGTAGCACATATTAAAGATGGTGTAGCTATTTGTAAATTTATGTATTGGTTAAAACAAAATGTTGGAAAACAAGAAATTACAGAGATAAGTGCTAGTGATTACTTATTATCGTTACGCAAACAACAAGAACATTTTTTAGAACCTAGTTTTTCTACTATCTCAGCCTATAAGGAACATGCGGCAATGATGCATTATAGTGCAACACCAGAAACAGATGCTGTATTAAAACGAGAAGGGTTATTACTTGTAGACAGTGGAGGACAATATTTAGAAGGAACTACAGATATTACAAGAACATTTGTATTAGGTCCTATTTCTGATGAAATTCGTTTACATTTTACAACAGCGCTAAGAGGGTTTATAAGATTAGCACAAGCAAAATTCTTACATGGTTGTAGAGGGATGAATTTAGATATTCTTGCTAGAGGACCATTATGGGATTTAGCATTAGATTATAAATGTGGTACAGGTCATGGGGTAGGACATCTATTAAATGTTCATGAAGGACCTAATGGTTTTAGATGGAGAATTGTACCTGAAAGAAATGACAGTTGCATATTAGAAGAAGGTATGACACAATCAAATGAACCAGGGGTATATGTAGAAGGTTCTCATGGAATTCGTCATGAAAATGAAATGGTAGTAAGAAAAGGTATTAAAAATGAATACGGTCAATTTATGTATTTAGAAAATATTACGTTTGCACCATTTGATGTAGAGGGAATTGATACAAAATATATGACACAGTATGAATTGGCTTGGTTAAATGACTATCATAAAGAAGTTTATGAAGTAATATCACCATATTTAACTGAAGAAGAGGCACAATGGTTAAAAGAAGTAACAAAACCAATTGCATAACATCGCATGTAGAGAGAACACTCTCTACATGTTTTTCTTATGTATCTTTTTTTGTTAATTAAACTTTGTTATAATCTTCAAGAAATAGAAAAGAGGTAATTTATGTTAGAGAAAATATATCATCATATGAAAAAAGATATAGTATTAACTATATCATGTATACTTGCAGTTTTATCTTGTATAATATCACCAATATCTGTACAATATATAGACTATATTGATATACATACGTTGATTTTACTGTTTTGTTTAATGTTGATTGTGGAAGGTTTACGACAACTTCAATTTTTTTCATATATTGCGAATATCTTATTACTTAAAGTACATACACAAAGAGGATTAAGTATTTGTTTAGTTAGTTTATGCTTTATTAGTAGTATGTTTATTACCAATGATGTTGCGCTTATAACATTTATACCATTTGGTATTATGATATTAGAACTTGTCCAAATGAAACAAAAGCTAAGTTTTATTATAACGCTTATGACAATTGCTGCAAACTTAGGAAGTATGTTTACGCCAATTGGAAATCCCCAAAATATGTATTTGTATTCCATTTCCAGTATGCATATTACATCATTTCTTTTCATGATGTTACCATATATTTTAATAGCAGCAATTTTATTACTTGGGTGTATAATATTTAAAATAAAAAAAGAAAATATACATATAAAAATGGAAGAAAAAATAATATTTTCAAAACGAGATACATTATTTTATTTAGTATTATTTATATTATGTTTATTAAGTGTAAGCAATATTTTATCTCATCCTGTATTACTTATTATCATTAGTATATGTATTTTTATGAAAAATAAACGCTTATTTCTACAAATAGATTATGCTTTATTATTAACATTTATATTCTTTTTTATCTTTGTTGGTAACTTAAATCAGTTGACACAGTTAAAAGATACACTTACTACAATAGTAGCAGGTAATGAAACAATGGTAGCTATTTTATTAAGTCAAATTATTAGTAATGTACCAGCCGCAATGTTATTGTCCAATTATGCAACCTCTATGCAAGATCTTATCATCGGGACGAATATAGGAGGATTAGGTACACTAATTGCGTCTATGGCCAGTCTAATTTCTTATAAACAAATAGTTAATTGTTATCCAGATAAAACAAAACAATATATAAAACAATTTACATATTATAATTTACTATTTTTACTAATTTTATTTATTTTCACAAGGTAAGGTGTCTTATGAAATCGATTTATGTTACATGTACATGCCATCATTGTGGCTATCAAACACATAAGCAAAGTGAAACATTTATACTTTCAGATTTTGAGCCACATCTAATAGAAGCATTAAAAACAAATAAGTTTTTTCATACGCAATGTCCTTTTTGTCAAGCGAAACTATCATTTTTTCATCCATGTTTATGTATTGATAAGGAGTATCATCTTATTCTATATATGAAACAAATGAACGAACGTAAACAAGATGATCATAATATTGTAAAATCTTATCCATATATAAAGCGTTATATATCAAGTATTGAAGATATTTGTGAACAATATAGAATTGTGGAAGATGGATTAGATGATCGTGCAATTCAAATGTTAAAAGTAAAATTACTACAAAAAAGAGAAGATATAGTTAGTATAAACTATCAAGATTATGACAATGTCTCGAATACTTTATGGTTTCAAATACAATATAAAGAAAATATGGATACTGTGGCAGTATATAAATTGTCATATGATCAAATTAAAGAAAAATTACCATCTATTCAAACTGATTATTTTGAAGAAATAAATTTAGCATGGGCACGATATTATATCAAGAATAAAGAAGAAAAGAAACTTTAGAATTTTTATGTATATAACTTAACCTATATATAGTTAAAATAGTTGTTTTTTAACCATTTAATTTTCAAAAATTAGAAATTATTATATACTATCCATAGGTAAAGGAGAGATTTTATGAATATTAAAAAAGATCGCCTATATGTTATAGGAAGATTAATTGGTATTTATAGAGAACAAAGAAGGGGTAAATCACAAAATAGTTTCACACAGAAATCATTTGCGAAAGATATATGTTCAGTTAATACATTAAAACGTATTGAGTCTGGAGAAACTGCAAGAGATGAATATGTTTATCAATCTTTATTAGCTAAATTTAATTTGAAGTTAGGTTACTACGAAGATGTAGATAATTTTATAGAATCATTAATGGATTCACTATATGATGCGATAGAGTATTATCGTTTAGAAGATATATTGACGATATGTGGAAAAGCATTAAGAGTTTTAAATGAAGTAAAAGAATATATTTACTATAATGAGTTATATGTACTATTTAAATCAACATATCAATATTATAAAGAGGATATTGAGGTAGATGATGATACAATGGAGCATTTTTACAAAATATATTCTTTTATGAATAAAGAGTATAATTCGTTATATAAAAGAATGATTTTTACGAGAGCACAGATATATGCAATAAATAATATTCAATATTATTATAATCTCATTAATGAATTGAATTTTACGAGTAGTGAGAAATGGTCTGAAAAAATTCCAGTATTGCACTATTATTATATATCAAAGCAATATCTGAA
>CAJFOG010000092.1 GCA_904395785.1 uncultured Eubacterium sp.
AAACCCCACAAATTGTAAAGGAAAAAAGAAAACCACCCCAAGAAAATGTGGTGGTAGGGGTCGACCCCAAGTAAATCCAGTATATCGCCTATTTTTCAGTTATTTCATAGAAAAATAATAAGAGTTAAGCTATCTTGTATTTGGGTTATCAAAAATTGAGAAGATAACATTTGAAAAATTTATCATTCGCTTAGTTATGTTAGAGGAAATTACATTAGGTATTTGATATGTATTCTTTGATAACGCAAGTATAATAATTCAGATAGAATTAGAAGATTAAGATTTTAGTAATATAAATACCTATCTTTAAATGTATCATAGATATTTTTTTACTTTATGGATTTGTATAGCTAATAGTATTGCTGTTATTTATACTGAAAAAATGTTACAATTTATATGCTCTATAGGAGGTTAAACATGAAGAAAGAGTATTGGTTAGATTTATTAAAAACAAGTATTGCAGCATTTATAGTAGGTGTTGGTTGTACTTTTTTTCTTGCAGGGGCTATTGGTGCAGATCCAATGACCACGTTTTCGCAAGGGTTATCTATTTTAAGTAATCAAACATTCACAATTCCTTATTATGGGTTAAATATGGTAATGTTAGTTGGAGCATTATGTTTTGATAGAAAACAAATTGGTTGGGGAACATTAATATTTTCTCTTATTAGTGCTGTGACAATTGATATAACGTCATCTATGATGGCTGCAATATCTTCTTATGTAAGATTTATCGTATTTTTCATAGGAATGGTGTTCATCGCATTTGCAGTATCTCTTGTTGCGAATGTAAAGTGTGGAAAAAATCCATATGATGCATTGTTATTTAGTTTAATAGGAAAGTATCAAATCGCTTATGCCAAGTTACGTTTTTGTTTTGATGCCATTATGTTAGTAGGGGGTATTTTTTTAGGTGCAGCATGGGGTATTGGTACAGTTATATCAGTATTATGTACAGGGATTATTGCACAATGGTTTATTAATTTGATAAATAAGAAATAATGTAAAGGAGTATTAAATGCCAACAGGAGTAATTATTAACGCATTATCAATTATCATTGGTGGTGTATTTGGAACATTAGCAGGACATAAACTAGATGCGAAATTTAAAGCGGAGTTAACCGCAATCTTTGGATTATGTTCTATGGGGATGGGAGTTAGTTCCATTATGTTAATGCAAAATATGCCAGCTGTTATTTTTTCGATTGTGATAGGAACAGCATTAGGTTATTTGATGCATTTAGGAAGATGGATTGAAAAAGGTGCGATGTTAATGGAAAAACCAATTGCACGTATCTTTAAAAAAGAGAATAAGAATATGTCTCAAACAGAGTTCTTAACAAACTTAGTTACTATTATTGTATTATTTTGCGCAAGTGGTACAGGAATTTATGGATCATTAGATGCAGGGATGACAGGAGATCATACAGTATTAATCTCAAAATCTATATTAGATTTTTTTACAGCAGCAATTTTTGCATGTAATTTAGGATATGTAGTATCAACAATCGCAATACCTCAATTTTTAATATTTTTTGGATTATTTATAGGATCACAATTAATTTTACCTTTAGCATCACCAGCTATGATTGCCGACTTTAAAGCATGTGGTGGATTTTTAATGATTGCGACAGGATTACGTATTTGTAAAATTAAAGAATTCCCTGTTGCGGATATGATTCCATCCATGATTCTTGTAATGCCGATGAGTTGGATTTGGGTGAATTGGATATTAACATTATTAGGGTGAATTTCCTAGGAAATAAGGAGCAGAGAAGAAACTGCTTCTTTTTATATGTGTGAGGTTTAATAAACAAAAATTCATAATATTGCAAATTAGAGAATGTTTATTATGATATAATATAAATAATAATCGAATAGAGGTGATGGATATGAAAGGGAATGGGCAAAGTTTGATGAGCGAAGGTGTCATATGGAAAAAAATAACGTTTTTTGCTATGCCTTTATTTTTAGGTAACTTGTTTCAACAGATGTATAATACAGCAGACTCTTTAATTGTAGGAAAGTATTTAGGAAGTGAGGCATTAGCCGCAGTTAGTTCATCAGGTAATTTAATATTTTTAATGATTGGATTTTTTAATGGAATATCAGTAGGTGCAGGAGTAGTGATTGCGCGTTTTTTTGGGGCAAAGGATTATGAAAGTATGAGAAAGGCTATACATACTACTGTAGCATTTGGTTTGGTATCTGGTGTTATATTAACAATAATAGGAGTATTATTTGCACCACAAATATTAATCTGGATGGGGACTCCTAAAAATGTATTACCTGATTCAGTTACTTTTTTTAGAATTTACTTTGCAGGAGCATTAGGACTTGTCATGTATAATGCATTTGTAGGTATTTTACAGGCAATTGGTGATAGTAAACGACCATTATACTATCTAATTATTTCTTCTATTATTAATGTAGTGTTGGATTTAATATTTATTCGTGTATTTCATATGGGTGTAGGTTCTGCGGCTTGCGCAACGATTATTGCTCAGTTTGTAAGTGCATTATTATGCTCGTATCGTTTAATGCGTACTAAAGATGTATATGCATTATCGATACCAATGATAAAATTTCATAAAGGTTATCTTAAAATGATTTTATCTTATGGTTTACCATCAGGAGTACAAAATTCAATTATAGCTTTGGCAAATGTAGTAGTACAATCAAATATTAATGCTTTTGGAGATTTAGCAATGGCAGGGTGTGGAGCTTATGCTAAAATAGAAGGTTTCGCATTTTTACCAATTACAAGTTTTACAATGGCACTTACTACATTTGTTGGGCAAAATCTAGGGGCACAGCAATATGATCGAGTAAAAAAAGGTGCGAAATTTGGATTTTTAGCTTCTATGATATGTGCTGAAATGATAGGTTTTGTTATCTATATATTTGCCCCGCAATTAATGTCAGCATTTTCAAATGATACACAAGTTGTTTTATACGGGGTTGAAAGAGCAAGAACTTCTTCTTTCTTTTTCTTTTTACTTGCGTACTCACATTGCATCTCTGCTGTATTAAGAGGTGCGGGCAAATCTAATATTCCAATGATTGTGATGATGATTTGTTGGTGTTTTATACGTGTTAGTATTTTAGCAGTATTTGTACCTATTTTTAGTTCTATACAAGTGGTTTATGCTGTTTATCCAATAACATGGGGATTAAGTTCTTTTATCTTTTTCTTATATTTTAATAAAATAAATTGGATGGAAGAGACAATATCATAGTATAAAAAATGAATAGAGGTATATTAAATGATGATTACGAATATTAGTAATCATGATATTATAATAAGTTTTTGATAAGTTAGATATATAGTATTATTCTTATAGGAAAGATGTATGTTTTTCTATTGCGTTATAAACTTAAGCGTGAACATAATTAAGTAACTAAGTAATATTTTATATCAAACATATTAAAAAAGTTGATAAAATTGATGATAATGGTGTTAAGTATAAATCTAGTAATGAAGATATTCAAACTACTTATTAGGAAGAGAAATTCAATGAATGTCTAGAAGTTGTTGAAATAAATATAGTCAATAAGATTAATAGTAAAGTATTCATTTGACACATGGCACAACATTTACTTAGTCGTTGTAACAATTTTGTGTCAAATGAATGATTGCATTTAAATATGGTTAAGTTTTATAATAATGAAAAACCACGATATGTCGTGGTCAATGATAAAAGATAAGATACTACATTAAAAGTAAAATACCATGCTAGCCTTAGAATCTGTTACATTATTTAGACTTGTCCAATCTGGATACCAATATACTTCTTCATTTGGTGCTATTACAATAAATTTATCAATATTCTTGGTTGGATTCCTAAACCAAACAGCAATCTTAGAAATACTGTGATTATTTTTGTTAGAAATGAGTTCATATGGTTTTTGATATTCTCCATCAAAACAAATCATGACCTCATGAACAACAAAATCATTTACATAATGATCCCAATTCAATGAAGAACCAATAGGTTTTCCTTTTAAACTGTATTTAGTTTTTAAACTTTCAATTGCTTTGTTTCCGGAATTAGATGCAAATGCTTTTCCAACATCGGCTTGAACTTCATCTAATAAAGTATTTGCCGCTGTTACAAATTTTACTTTTTCAGATTCCTTAATATAACCAGTAACAGAAGGTAGTGCAATGGCAGCTAAAATGGTAATAATGACAAGAACTATGATAATTTCAATGAGTGTAAACCCCTTTTGTTTTATTTTCATAATTTTCCTCCCTCATAGTATTGTAAAATAATCTTTATAAACTTCTATTTTTCCTTGTTTTTTTAATTTGGCTATCTCACGAAATAAAGTAGCTCTACTTATTCCCAAATATTCAGCCAATTCATCTCTAGATTTATAAAGATAAACATTTCCGTCTTGATCAGAGTTAGAGTATAAGTAATCATAAAGTTTATTTGAAGATTTTTGAATACTTAATTCTTCTACCCTTTTATACAAGAATTGAATCTGATCATTGCAAACAATAGCATATTGAAGTGCAAATACAGGATCTTCTATAATACGTTTTTTAATAATAGATTTTGGAATCAATAATACAGTGGATGGTTCTTTACAACATAAGATTGTTGAATCTTGTTTTGGTACAAAAACACTATATGTTCCAAAATAATCAAATGGTTTAAGTGATCGAATAATAACAGTTTTATTATCATGTGTAGCACTATATACATCTATTTTTCCATTTAATATCATTCCAATATATGCAGTTTCTTGAATATAGTCTGATATGATTTGTCCTTTTCTATATTTCTTTATCAGCATGTATGAATCATCATATTCGAACTCTTTTAATAGAGACGATTGTTTCAACATATTATTTATTAATATTTTCATACGCTATCCTCACTAAAATATAAGTATTATACATTTATTATAATAAATTCTACATATCTCAACAATACTTATATGAGTCTCATTTGATACTGTATTTATAATCTTATATAGTAGATATTAATATATTATTATGTAATGAACAAAACCATATTTCAAAAGCTGTTAGTTTTTTCAATTTTTTTATATAGGATAAGTCATATTGGGTATCTATTTGATTTATAATGACAATTTTTCTTTTACAGGATGTATGTGAGAAGTTGTGTTTAATTAGTGTTATTAATTTTTCTTCATCTAAAATATCATCTTCTTTCCAATGAAATGCTTGTGTAGCTAGTTCATAGCGATGTAAGCATTCTTTTAAAGTTTTTCCTAATGCACGTATTCCTACAACTTGTATTACGCAATCACAAAAGGAAGGAACAGCAGGTTCATCATTTCGCTCAAATTTAATATCAAGACACTTAGCTCCATCTGCTTCTATGAACATATACTCACAATATGATAAAGATTGAGCTAAGAAAGATTCACAAGGACCTTTTAGTTTTTGTCCTTGAAATGGTAAGGCGATGTAAAGTAGATTATTTATCTGTTTTACAATTTCAATATCTTCCTCTAAACAAAGTTGAGGAATTGGAATATGAGTAGGTTTCATCATGTGGGTTGTGGTTGTTAGGATTGTTTTATGTTGTTTAGAAAAGATTTTTCCTAACGTATAAAGTAGTGTTGTTTTTCCACCACCTCCAATAATGGATATACAATGCTCTTGTTTCAAGTTATGATATAAGAAATTGTGTAAAGGTATAATTTTCATGTAATCACTTCCTAAAAAAAGTATAAATGATAGTAAAAATATTGTAAAATAAAAAAGGTGGTGAAAATAATGACAAAACAAAAACTTTTTTGTAAGAATGGTGGTTGTAGTGCTAAATTAGGTGCAAAAGCATTAGATCATATATTATCTAAGCTTCCGCGTAAACAAGATGATTACTTGTTAGTTGGTTATGATAAAAAAGATGATGCTGCTGTTTATCAAGTAAGTGATGATATGGCAATTGTATCTACATTAGATTTTTTTCCAGCTATGGTCGAAGATCCTTATATGTTTGGAGCGATTGCGGCAGCGAATGCATTAAGTGATATTTATGCAATGGGTGGTAAAGTATTACATGCGTTAAATATCGTATGTTTTCCAGAGAGTGAGGATTTAAACATCTTAGGAGAAATACTACGAGGAGGTAGTGAGAAAGTCCAAGAAGCAGGTGGTGTTTTATGTGGAGGGCATTCTATACAAGATGATTCAGTAAAATATGGATTAAGTGTAACTGGAATCGTTCATCCAGATAACATTTATAAAAATCACGGTGCACAAGAAGGAGATATATTGATTCTAACTAAGCCTTTAGGTGTAGGGATTTTACTTGCAGCGAATAGGATGCAAGCAATTGATGAAGATGTCTTAAAGAATGTGATGTCTTCAATGGCGATGTTGAATAAAACAGCATGTGAATGTATGCAACATTTTGATGTGCATGCCTGTACAGATGTGACAGGTTTTGGTTTTTTAGGACATCTACATGAGATGATGGAAGGAAGTCATACAAGTGCTAAGATAGATACAACTTCTATACCAATATTTCAAGAAGCAATCACATGCGCACAAGAGTTTTATATCACAGCTGCAGGACAAAGAAATCGTAACTTCTTAGAAGGGAAGGTATGTTTTGAGAATGTATCTTTTGCGATGGAAGAAGTATTATATGATCCACAAACAAGTGGTGGTTTATTATTAAGTGTGGCAAGAGAAGATGCTTTTGCTTTACTACAAAAAATGAAAGAAGAACAGTTAATATGTGGTATTGTTGGGCAAGTAATAGAACAAAAAGAGTATGAGATTTATGTGAAATAAAACAAAAGGAGTAATACAGATGAAAAGAGTAATTGATGCAAGAGGTTTACAGTGTCCTATGCCTGTGATTCAGGCTAAACAAGCAATGGAAGAAGTATCTAATATAGAAATATATGTAGATAATGTAATTGCAGTACAAAACCTTACAAAATTAGCACAACAAAAACAATATACAATACATAGTGAACAAAAAGATGAACATACATATGTCGTAGAATTATCAAAGGACAAGATAGAAATACAAGATGTAAATGAAGCTAAACACCATCTTACAAATAAAGTAGTTGTAATTTCGTCTAATGGGATGGGACAAGGAGATGAAGCATTAGGTAACATGTTGATGAAAGGCTTTATTTATGCATTAACACAGTTGGAACAATTACCATCTAGTGTGCTTTTCTACAATAGTGGTGTGTTATTGACAACGCATGATTCTGAAATGATAAAAGATCTTCAAGTATTAGTAGATCAAGGAGTTGAAGTATTAAGTTGTGGGTTATGCTTACAGCACTATCAACTACAAGATCAATTATTAGTTGGGGAAGTTACAAATATGTATACAATTCTAGAAAAGCAGATGCAAGCCGAAGGGGTTATTCGTCCATGAGAGTTGTAGTAAGAGGTGGAGGAGATATAGCAACTGGTGTGATTCATAAGTTGTATCAATGTGGTTTTGAAGTCATTATTTTAGAATGTGCACAACCTACTGCCATTCGTCGTTATGTTTCTTTTAGTGACGCTGTATATCATAAACAATGTACAGTAGAAGAAATTACATGTGAATACGTATCGTGTATAGAAGATGTACCACATGTGTTAGAAAAACATCATATTCCTTTATTAGTAGATGCACTAGGAAATAGTATAAAACAGTTACAGCCGGATGTTGTTGTGGATGCGATTATTGCCAAGAAAAATGTAGGTACT